>JAIQGK010000013.1 GCA_020072645.1 Terriglobia bacterium | reverse complement strand
ATTATGAAAGAGTACGGGTCTTGGTTTCGTGAATAGTTGGAAGAATTTCATCGAGAGCGAAATGGCGCTTCTCCTAACCCGAGGGCGTCGACGCCTTCGTTTGCCCTTGACATCGCCGTCGTTGTTATAGACGGGATGGCACGTCGGTGTGGGAGCAGTTAGGGAGAGCTCTGAGGCGGCGGGACCGGAAAAAGAGGTTGACCCTCGTTCTGATTCTTTAACGCGCTTCACTTCGCTTCGCGCGGGGCCTGCGGCGCGAGGAAGGATTTTTTTTTGAGCTTACCCGGCACTCATTCCTCGTCCCGGTTCGCCGGGACTCGGCAACGTGGCCGGGCTATTTTCAGCCGTCCCGCCCAGGCGGGACTTACAACCAGCAGCGTATTCCTTTGCTCTGCAACCGTCTTATTCAGTCTCCGCGCAAACGCCTTGTCAGCATGATTGATCGCCAATATTGACGACGTGGATTGAGGCATTTAGCTGACGGACGGAGCATTATCATTTGGGCAGGTGGACTTGAGTATTGCGATTGGCCGGGGCGGGACTGGAGCAATATCATTCTCACAATATCGTGATTCTGATATCGAGTGACTGGAGCATCGGCAGGTAGATGCGTGACAGATTAGCCCTGGACCGGGCTTCAAGTTTGAGCGCCGGCAGGCGCGACTGAGAATAGCCCGGCACGCAGAGCGGCTTGGCGCTCAAGTGCCGGGTAACTGTAAACAAAAGAAAAGTCCCGCAAGGGACGGCTGAGCACTAAAATCGCCAGCCTATGTCCTACCACACAAAAACCTGCCTGCTCTTTCATTGTGTTTTTGCCACAAGAAACCGGATCGCCAGCATCCCCGAAGAACTCCAACCGCGACTTTGGGCTTACATGGGCGGGATCGCGCGAACCAACAACATGAAGGCGCTCGCTGTTGGCGGCATTGCCGACCACTCCCACATTCTGTTGTCCCTTCCGCCCACGATTGCGATTGCAAAAGCAACTCAGCTGGTGAAGGCCGGTTCATCGAAGTGGATGCACAAGCAGACCGGGAGCCGTCGTTTCGAGTGGCAGGAAGGGTACGGAGCGTTCACCATTGGGGCGTCACAGGTATCCGCGACAATTCGCTATATCGAGAACCAGCCACGGCATCATAGGAAAACCAGCGTGAGCGAAGAGTGGGAGATGTTTTTGAGACGGCATGCTGTGTTTATGGATTGATTCTCAGTCGTCCCTAACGGGACTCTGTCGTTTTGGTCCAGGCTACCCGGCACTTGAGCGCCCGAGCGGCAACGCCGCCCGAACGCTCGACGTACCGGGCTATTTTCAGACGCGCCTATCGGCGCTCGTCAGGTCATCGTCCCTGAACTTCAGTATTCAGCTCGAGTCGAAATCAAGCAATTCTGAAGGCCGCGAAATGTCAAGACAAACCTACCGCGACTTGGTGGGAACGTTTTGTTTTGCGGAGCGACAAGGGAGTATTCCGGAGATGGCGGAATAATTTATGTAATTTACGAATAGCCGCTAATTATCAGACGAGCAGTGGAGAAATTGCCAAGAATAAAACAGAAATTTTTCCGATGAGCTAAATGAGAAACCGAAGAAAGTGCTTGCATTCGTGGTTTATTCGTGCTATAAAATGATCAGTCCGCCGCACTGGCGGGCCAGTTTTTGGGCCTTCCTGCAACCCTGCTGTCTTTAAGTCGTTTGTTTTTCTTCAATCCTGGTAATTGGTCGAGCCGTTTTTCTTGAGACCTTAGTGTTTTCTTAAAACTTTGTTGTTGCCGTTTTTCAGAGCTTATTTTTAGACCGTTTTTTCAAAACCCATGGGGATTCGAAACCCGGGGGAAAGTGTGTTTTCTACGAAGATGATGCCGTGCATGTTCCCAAGCCACCGAGCAAGAAAGTGGGGAAGACCAAAGAAGAGATCATTGCGGCGATTCAGGAGCTGACCGGACGGCTGGGCCGTGTGCCTACAAGCCGTGAGTTCGGGCCACTATGCGGCATTAGTGTGTGGCAGGTAACGGGGCGCTTTGGCACGTATGGCAATGCGGTCCGGGCCGCCGGATTGGAGCCGAGCCACCAAGGCATAAAAGTGGAAGCGGCGAAGCTCCTGGAGGACTGGGGCAGGGTGGTGCGCAAGGTAGGCATGGTGCCAACGAGGCAACAATATAAAGAGGCTGGAAGCCACTCACCTGATTGCTATTCAGGCCGTTTTAAAAGCTGGATAAAAGTTCCCACGGAGTTCATCCGGTTTGTTGAGAGCGGTTCTCTGGGGAGCGAGTGGACGGATGTAGTGGAAAAAATCAGGAAGGGGCCAATACCGCAGCCGGGACAAACCGCGATGCAGGTGTGGTACAAGGCGACAAAAGCGGCTTACGAAGCGCGAAACCGGAAACAGCGGGAACCCAGCACTAACCAACCAATGATAGCCGGAGCGAGGTGGCAGTTGGGCGCGCGTTTGGATACGCAGCAATTTGATCGGGCCGCCGCGTGCGGAACGCCGCTTCCACCCCCTCTATGGGGCAAGAAATGCGTGACGGAGACAATGCTGGCGGTTTTTGTGGCCGAACTGGCGCCTTCCGCTTTTCCGTTGGTTACAGCGGCATGCTTTACCCGACGCGCGCTGCCGGACCGGCCAATGCTTGGCCCTCCGACACGACCCTGCGGACTGGCGTATGAGCCGGTAAACGAAATGGGAGTGATGGCGCTGTTTTGCATGCTGTCACGGCAGTTGGGATTTGTCATCGAATCAGTGCAGTCGGCGTATCCCGACTGCGAAGCCAAGATGGAAGTGGAGCCTGGACGGTGGCAGCACTTCAGGATCGAGTTTGAGTACGAAAGCCGCAACTTCAGAGATCATCGCCACGATCCCGAGAAATGCGACTTGATCGTGTGCTGGCGGCACAACTGGAAAGACTGTCCGCCGCACTTGCAGGTGCTGGAACTGAGCAAGGTGATGGGAAAAATTCAAAACTTTTAACCACTAAGGACACGAAGGAACACAGAGGAAAGCAAAGACGGAAAGGCAAAGCTTACCGCGGATCAACACGGATAACGCTGATCGGAAAATCAGGAGCAAAACCCACAGCCGAGGGCGGCTGTGCCACACGAGTTTGGTAAAGGTCGAAAGGAGAATTGCCGGGCGGAGAGTATGCTTTCACCTTCTCAGCAACGTCTCTTCCGGATCCAGCAAAATCTGTTTTGTGCTGGCAGGGGCAGTCACGGTGAAATCAGTCTTGGCGTCATCGGCGAAGACGAATGCCAGAAAGCGCTGCTTGCCGGCTGCGTCCACGGCGTAAAGCGGGACAGCTGTCACCATGTCCTTGGCGGCATGGTCTTGAAGAATCGTTCCGGTAACCTTCAGTCGATGCGCGCTGGGCGTCATGTGCACGCCTTCCAGCGAAAATTGTGGAATGGAATTGCCGTTGACCCAGCTATCGAAAAACCAGTCGAGCGACTTATGGCCTTCATAACCGAGCGATGCGGGCATTACCTGCTCAAAGGCGCGCTGAAGGTCGAGCGTGGAGATTTTATGGTTCGGCGCGGCGGCCAGCAGGTCTTTCAAAGCCGAGAAAAACATCGCGTCATTCTTTTCACCGCCAGCTTCACGCAGCATGGTGCGCAGCATATGGATGAGCCATGTGCCTCGGCCATAAAGCACGCGCTCATAGGCATCTGGAAATTTCGACGACGTGAGGCGATGTCCCAGCGTGACCGGGCCGGCTTCCGCAATGATTCCGTTGCGCGTTTCACGCAGCAACTCGCCGCGATAATAGGTGAGGGCCGTCCGCATGTCGCCAGGATGTTGCTTATCGAGCATGACGAGCGCGCTGTAATTGGCCAGCGCCTCAACAATCCATTCGTCGCGATAGCTCACCCAGTCCACGGCGTCACCCCACCACTGGTGCGCGGTTTCATGCGTCAGCATCAGGCGGCTGAGCAGCAGTTCCAGGTATGGATCGCGAACGCCCACGGCGCGGCGCTCGTCGGGCGTGAGAAATGCCGTGCTGGAAAGATAGATCAGCCCCGGCCATGACTGGCTCAACAATCCGGGAAGCTGCGTGATTTCCAGGTTGAGATACGGGAAGGGAGCAAGCTCGGAGGAAAGAAATTGGATTGTGTTTGCGGCCTGGTCGGCGATCTGCTGCGTCTCTCGCGCGGGATCAGGCTTCTTGCCGGCGCGTGCCTCAGCGCCCGCCAACGGTTTTTCCACGGTCCTGGCGCCATAGGCATGGATCTCCACCGCATCGGAAGTGGCGCTGGCCGCAACGAACTTGCCCAGGTTGAATCCGGCGCGGCCAATAGGCTTGCTGGTAACAAAATGCGTGGTCCGCTTGCCTGCGCCCACTGTGCTGCTAACCAGTCTGCCTGTGCCAACAACTTGCCAGTCACTGGGGCACTCAAATGTGAGATCGAAGTTGCTGAAGGTGGGACCGATGTTCGGATACCATGTGCCGCGCGCGCCAACGTAAATCACGTCATTGCCGGCATCGAACATTACGGGCCCGGAATACTTGAATTGCAGTTTTACCGGACGGCCTTTTTCCAGCGGCGCGGGCATCACCACGCCGATCAGGTCATCGCCTCTTCGCGAGAGATCGCTGCCGGAAATCGCCTCATTTTGGATGAACTCCGCCGGAGCGCCATCGACCTGCACCTCACTAAGCTTGAGGTAGCGCGAGAGCTCAAGGATCAACGTCCGCTGGCCGGAGCGCTCAGCCGTGAGGGTAAATTCGGCTTCAGCGCTAAGGTCGGTGGGCGGCTGCACATTCACGTGCAGCTTGTAGTCTGAAACTTCAAAGGAGGCTCGCGTAGCGGGATCCTCCTGGCCCGAGGCTTCCCGTACAGAGCGCATGGGAAAGGAAGTCCACGTGTCATAGTAAGCTGTGTTGTTGACGACGTTGGCCTGGGCCACGCTGATCTGCTCCGAGCCATTGCTGTCGAAAAACACATCGATAATGCCCGCCGTCGTTCCCCCAATGCGCAAGTGCAGGAAGCTTGCAGCGGATTGCGTCGGCACGCTGGTCATTACCTGCAGAATGGGCAAAGCGTCTCCCCGGGCCAAAAGCAGCGCGGGTTGTTGCCAGCGAGTGACAAATTCCTGCGCATTTTCGGCGTGGCCACGCAGGCCGCTTTTCAGCTCATTCGCTATTTTGTCGTCGGCGAACCTCAGATAAGCGGACTGGAAACGCTGCTCCAGCACCGCTGAGCCGGTAAACAGCGCCAGTGAAGTGCGTTCGGCGCGGTTCGGCGGGACCAGCAGGATTTCTCCCACGCCTTCAAACATGGCGCCTGTAATATGGCCATTGACTTCACGCACAAATCCGATGGTTCCATCGCTGATGGAGATGTGCAGGTCTTCCATGATGATGGAAACCTCGCGCACCTGGTAAACGTCTTGCGCGTCAAAAGTCGGATTCAGCAGTTCACGGTAAAGCGCCACGGCGCTCGATTGCGCCGGCGCGGCCTGCCCCAAAGCGGGAATATTCCCCAGAGCAAGGGCAAGGACCAGAACTAGTACCTTCGTTACTTTCAGGATGAAGACACGCTTCATAGACATGCCATAATCGCTTAGACTTTTCTAACTTGAAATCGATTATTACATTTTGCGCCTTCGCACTTCTTTTCGCCCGAGCCGGCGCGGACACAATTGTGTTGAAAAACGGCGACCGTATCCAGGCCGATTCCGCGCAGGAACGAAACGGCCGCGTGGAATACACGCTGGGCGACAACACGATGACGATTCCCAAGTCCATCGTGGTCCGCATTGAAAAAGGTCCGGTTTACGGGCCGTCGCCATCGCGCGCCGCAGCCGCGCCGGAAACGCCACCGGCGCATGAAGAAATGGCCAGTTCAGGGGACATGGTCTCGCGCGTGATCCGCAACGGCGCAATTGACGGCTCGGCCATAAAGGCCATCGAAGAAGAAGGCGATTCTCTGCGCGCTGCCGCCGCCAATTCCATTGCCGCAAACTTTGAAGAAAAACGGCTGAACTATTCCGCTGCCGCGCGCTATCTCCAGGCTGCCATTGCCTTCCTGCCCGATCACGGTGTCCTGCTGGAGAACTACGCTTCCATCTTGCTCAAGCTGGGCCAGCCCGCTGAAGCGTTGCTTCGCGCGCAACAGGCAGCGCGAGCCAGTCCGCAGTCGGCGGACGCATTTCTGCTGCTCGGATATGCCTACTACAAGAACGATCACAACCGTGAAGCCATCGCCGCATTGAAAAAATCCCTGGAGCTTCGTCCTGACGACAAAACGCGCGACCTGCTGGAGCGCGTTGAGCGAGAATCCCGCACAGAAGCCGATTTCCGCCAGCAGGAGAGCAGCCACTTCACGCTCCGTTATGAAGGCTCGCAAGCGCCCGATTCCCTGCGCACGCAGGTGCTCGACGCTCTTGAGTCCGATTACCACGATCTAAGCAATGATCTGGGATCGTCGCCCAGAAATATCTTCGTCTCGCTCTATACAGACCAAGCTTTCTTCGACGTAACACACGCCGCAGCCTGGACAGCAGCGCTGAATGACGGCAAGATCCGCATTCCAATCTCAGGCATTAAAGCCGTTACTCCGGAGATGGCCAGCGTGCTGCGCCATGAGCTGACGCATTCCTTTGTCGCGCAGATCACGCACAACCACGCTCCGGTCTGGCTGAATGAAGGTGTGGCGCAACTGGAACAGGGATCCACTACCGGCGCTATCGGCCCGCGGCTGGCTGCGCTTTATGCCTCAGGCAGGCAGATTCCGCTCAATCAGTTGGAAGGCGGTTTCAACGATTACAGCTCGGCGGAAGCTTCGGTTGCCTATGCTGAAAGTCTGGCTGCCGTGGAATACATCCGCGCCACCTATGGACTGAGTGATCTGGCGCGGCTGCTGCAGCGCCTGGGAGAAGGACAGAGCGTGGAATCAGCGTTGCGCAGCACCGTCCACGGCGGTTATGCGGAGCTGGAAACTGAAATCACAAACTATCTCAGGAAAAATTACGGCACCTAGTCGGCTGATTTATTGGCTGGTGACGCGTAATTCAATTTTCACGCCGCTTTCCAGTTTTACCGTGCGCTGCGTGGAGACGACTGCCTGTGCTCCGTCTTTCGGCGAACTCAGACTCAGTCCATCAATATCCGTCGGTCCGGTTTGTGCAATTTCCCGATCTCGCGACTTCATCTGATCACTCAGTGAAGGATTGGGCCGGCGTGGAACATTGGATCCCTGCGGTGATGGATATTGCCTTTGCATTGATTGCTGAGCGGCATTGCTCCCGGGAGAAGGCGCCTGTGGCACATCAAAGGCGGGGTGCTCGGCCGGACGAATCGCGAGAAGCTTTGATTCAAATGGAACCTCGCCCTCTTTGGTAATGACCTTATCAAAAACGATTCCCAGCCGCGACTCAGGAGTCTCCTTGCTGTGGACTTGGGCTTCAGTAACGTGCCCCAGCAATTTCGCTTCGTGCCGGACCACAATTTTTCCGCGGGCCACAACATCGGAAAGAAGCACCGCATTTACCGGGTCGCCCGCTTTAGCCTTCTTGGCGTCCACGGTCTTCGTCAATTCCGCGTAGAGGATGGAGCCATTTTCCAGGCGAACTTGAGACTGGGCTGGTGCTCCCTGGAGCGCGGATGCCGCGCTTCGAAGGTTTGTTGCCGACCCTCTTTGGGAGACTGCAAATACCGCCAGAAACACGTATGCCAGCAATATCAGAACTTTCCTCGGGGTCATATACAGTATGCTCCGGCAAACCACCCGTCATGTCAATAACATCTATATAGTTGTCTTTCTGATAGCATTTCTCCATGAAGCGTTTGCTCATCATCTCCGGGATTATCGTCGGCGTACTTCTGCTTGTCATCATCGCCGTTCCGCTGTTCATCAATGTTGATAGCTTCCGTCCCGATCTGGAAAAGAAGCTTTCCGCCGCGCTCAACCGTCAGGTGCATATCGGCAAGCTGGATGCTTCATTGCTGAGCGGAGGCGCAAGCGCCAGTGACATTACCATTGCCGATGATCCGGCCTTCAACAAAGGCCCATTCCTGAAAGCGGCTTCAGTGAAAGTGGGCGTGCAGTTGATGCCGCTCATCTTTTCCAAACAGCTCAAAGTCACGTCACTGACAATTCAGAAGCCGGACATCACGCTGCTGAAGAACGCTGCCGGCAAATGGAACTATTCCACGCTCGGCGCTACAGCGCAGACACAAAAGACCAAACCGGAGCCTTCAGGCAAAGCGCCAGATATATCCGTCGATAAATTTGAGATCGCTGGCGGGACCGTCCGTGTGGGCCACAGCAGCGGCCACTCCGCGGGCAAGGAAAGTGATTACCAGAATGTAAACCTGGTGGCGCACAACATTTCCGCCACCAGCGCAATGCCTTTTACTCTGTCCGCGGACATGCCGGGCGGCGGCACACTGGATCTTGAAGGCCAGGCCGGTCCGCTGAATCCCGCTGACTCAGCCAAGAGTCCTCTGGACGCCAAGATCACGCTCAAACATGCCGATCTTGCAGCTACCGGCTTTGTTGATCCCAGTTCCGGCGTTGGCGGCATTCTGGATTTTGATGGCCAGGTGAAATCAGATGGTCACAAGCTGCATTCTGAAGGCAAGGCCAAAGCCGCTGAACTGCGCGTGGTAAAAGGCGGCCAGCCAGCCAAGCAGCCGGTCGCGCTGGATTACAAATCCGATTATGCGCTGGACTCCGATACGGGCACAATCAATGCCAACCTGCATACCGGCAACAGCCTGACCAACGCCAGCGGAACGCTGAGCGCCAAGGGTGAAGACACGCTGGCCAATCTCAAGATCGTTGGCAAGAACATGGCTGTGAATGACGTTGAAGGCCTGCTCCCGGCGTTTGGCGTGGTGCTGCCTTCAGGCGCGTCATTGCAGGGCGGCAACATCAACATGGATCTCAATGCAACAGGGCCGCTGGACCGCCTGGTAATTGATGGCCCGCTAAAAATTGAAGGTACACATCTTTCCGGCTATAACCTGGGCTCCAAGCTCGGCGCCATTGCCGCTTTTACCGGCAACAAGTCCGGTACGGATACGCTGATCCAGACCTTCAGCTCGGCTTTGCGCGTTGCGCCGGAAGGCATAAAGGCTGACAACATTGTTCTGGATGTGCCGTCGCTGGGCATCGTGACCGGCAATGGCGTAATTTCCGGCGATAACTCGCTCGACTTCAAAATGCTGGTGAAGCTCTCCGGAACGGCCAATAATCTTCTGGGTAGCCTGACCGGGGCCTCTGCCTCAGCCCAAAGCAAAGGCCTCCCATTCCTGATTACAGGCAAGACCTCGAACCCTGTGTTCCGTCCGGCAATTGGAGGCGCTGTGGCTGGGGATATTCAGAACTCCCTGCTCCAGGCAGTCCAGGGCAATAAGGGAAACAAGACGGATAGCCAGCAGCAGAAACCGAACCTGCAAGATGCGCTGGGCGGTCTCTTGGGTAAGAAGAAAAAACCGCAACAATAGCGGCCTATAGCGTTCTAGAAATTGGATGCTTCATTTCCCTCGCTGCTAAAATAGGGATAATATCCCTTTCTCTGGAAAAGGTCTTTCAATTATGCCCAGGAAACTCGTTCTGATTGCGTCTGTGCTGCTGCTTGCGGCAATCGCCCTGCGCGCGGATGACATTGTTGATGAAATCATCGCTCGCGTGAATGACCAGATCATTACCCGGTCTGACATGGAAAAGGCCAAGGCGACCACGCTGGAAGAGTTGAAACAGAGATTTCCCTCTGACTGGCAGAGCCACGTGGCTAAAGCGCAATCAGATACCTTGCGTGACCTGATTGACCAGCAGCTCCTGCTGGAACGCGGCAAAGACCTGGGCATCACCGGCGAAACGGAACTGGTGAAACGGCTCAACCAGATGCGGCAACAGATGGGGCTGGCCAGCATTGATGATCTGGAAGCGGAAGCCAAGAAACAGGGTGTCTCTTACGAGGATTTCAAGGAGCAGATACGTATCAGCGTGGTTACACAACAGGTAATTGGCCAGGAAGTGGGCGGCAAACTGCACATTTCCAATGAAGATATTCAGGACTGGTACAACAAGCACCAGAAGGAACTTGAGGGCCCGGAAGAAATTAACTTGAGTGAGATCATGGTTTCAACCCAGCCGGCAAAACAAGACATTGAAAGCAAAGACAATCCGGCCGCTGAGCAGGACAAGAACCTGCCGGAAGATCCTGCCAAAGTAGCGGAAGCAGAGGCCAAAGCGAACCAACTGCTGGACCAGTTAAAAAAGGGCGCGAAATTTGACGATCTGGCCAAGAAGAGCTCTGACGGCCCCACAGCCGCCCAGGGCGGATCGCTGGGCACCTTCAAGCGCGGCGAGCTGGCCAAAGACCTGGAAGAAAAAACATTCTCACTCAAGGCAGGAGAAAACACCGGTGTAATTCGTACGCGGCAGGGCTTCATTATCCTGAAAGTTACAGGCCATCGTCCTGCCGGTATTCCGCCGCTGAAGGATATCTCTGATCGTATCCGCGAGGCCATTTACTCAGAGCGCCTGGAGCCGGCGGCGCGCGTCTATCTAACTAAGCTGCGCGAGCAGGCTTTTATCGACATCAAGCCCGGCTATACGGATACCGGAGCCAGCCCCAACCAAAGCAACAAACCAACAATCGTTGCTGCCAACGGTGAAGGCGGCAGCCGTCCGGGCAAGTCGTCCAAGAAAAAGAAGAAATTCCTGGTCTTCTGATCTTGTTTATGGCTTTTATGTTTTACTGTGTCCCACGGCGGGGTGGAGCAGGTCTTTAGACCTGCGGTAAAGCTGATAAACTCTCCGGCTTCAGCCGCCGAGGTACTTTTTGTCCGGGCCGCATCAGATAAAACGAGAAGCAGCTGTGAATCAATGCGATATTCGCAACAGCTAGCCGCCGTCGCTCACTATAGAAAGAACCCGCCTTGCCGCGGCGGGTCTGTCTGGTTTCAATTTGTAAGCGCGAATCAGCGTTTCTTGCGCTGTTTCGCAAGTTGCTTTCTGCGTTCTTTGGCGTGAATGAAAACGTCGTCAGGATCGCGCAAATACTTTTCCCAGCGTTGTCGCACTTTTCCGTAACGGCCCCAATCGTCAAGCTCAAGCTGGTGCAGGTGTTCCAGAAATTCCTGGTTAAATTCGGCTTGCAGTTCTTGAGTGAAAGCGGGAAACAGTTTGCTGGCTTTGGAGTTGAACAGTCCGGTTTGTTGAAGGGTTTGAAGATGCTGGATGATTCCAGCAAAGGCAAGGTTGAGGCTGGACAATGTTTCGTAAACTTCAGCCTTTTGGGTAACATCAATTGCAGCCAAAGGTCGCCTTTCGAGAGAAGGGGATTTGTGGTTAGGGCTGCGTTCGTGCCTCAAACACGGGCGCGGCCCGTTCTGTGTGTAATGCATCTTGGTGAGGGATGCAACGAAAAAGAAACGAAGGATTGAAGAAATGAATATTGTGAAGCGGACGCTTTAGATTATGAGGCAGCAGCTGAGTGATTTAAAGCGAGAAGCTCGCCTCGGAGATACAGAAGCCGTCTTAATCCAGAGCTTCACAACCCCCGCCATGCCCAATGCTTCCAACCAAAAGTTATGGACGCAAAATCTTGGATAGCGATTGTGGCGAATTTCATCGTCATAGCACTTCTGATCTCCTACGGATTCAACCTCTTTGCGGAGTATCACGCCACAGGCCGCTGGGCGAAAAATGTGACTGGCTTGCTGGCTGGGGTCGGCATGCTGGCTCTTGCGGCATCCATGCTGTTGACGCCGCGCAATGCGCTCGTCATCCTGCAGGTGGCGCAGACCGGCGCCGCGCGCGTCTTCCTGATCATCAGCAGTGTCTTGCTCATGGCGGCCATCGCCGCTTTCGGCATCATCAATTATTCCCGTCCGTTGCGTCTGTGGCACCAGCGCCGCATTGGCAGGGACTTGCGCCGCGGGCTTCCACGCATTCCTTAGTCGTCTTAACTCTGGCCTTTGATTTTTTAGCGGCTCGATGGTTTCCATTGGCATTCGTGCGACCCGCGTCTAGAATGCTTTTCTATGCGAAAACTTTCAATCGTGACTCTGTTTGCCGTTCTTGCGTTGACCGCCTGGACGCAGCAGGCGCAAGCGCCCGTGGAAATCACTTCTGAACCCAGCCATCACCTTGTGTTTGAGAACATGTTTGTTCGCGTCTTTGCCGTCGCTGTCGATCCCGGAAAATCGACCTTGATGCACCACCATGGCCATGACTATCTAGGCGTTACGCTGGGTGACTCCCAGATCACGAATACGAAACCGGGCGCGCAGCCAGCGCAGGTCACTTTGAAAGACGGCGATACCCGCTTCACGCCGGCCGGTCTGGTGCATGCAATCACCAATAACGCCAGCGCTCCGTTCCATAATCGGACGATTGAATTGTTGCAGCCCACCACGAACCAGAAAGCTTGTACCGAATCCTGCGAAATTCCTGTGCCCTGCGACTCCGCGGACAAAACCAAATGCGTGACTGTGACAAAGCTCATTACCGCCGATCAATGGTCGGTCACTCAGATCACGCTGCCCCCGGGCGCAAAATATCCGCAGCACACGCATCTGGCGAATTTCCTTACCATTCCGCTCACTGACGCGGATGTAACCATGAAAAACCAGGACCAGCCAGATGCTCCAGTCCACTCCAAGACAGGTGAGCTCACGTGGAATAATCCCGTGGTCCACACGGTAACGAATTCCGGGAAAACTACCGCGAAGACGATTGTGCTGGAATTCCGCGGCCGCCCTGCCGGAGAAGGATCAGAATCAATGGGGCCGCAGTCCAAGGATGCGCCGAAACCGCACGACCACCACTAAGAGCTGCTAGCCGCTGGCTGCTTGCTACTAGCAAAAACCGCGAGCCCGACTTGCGCGGCGAGCGGCCCGCGGCAGGTGCAGTGCAAGCTAAAGGGCAAGAAGGACTTAAAGCGGTTTGGAGCGCAGCGACAAAAAAAGCAGCGAGCCCCGAGTGGCGGCGAGCTGCGTGCAACGGGTGCAGCACGAACTCAAGGCGAGAAGGAACTTGAGCGGTTTGGAGCGAAGCGACAGAAACAAAGCCTTGCGGGTAAATCCCGTTGTTTTTACAATCTTTATATGAGAAAGTCCCGCGTCGCGGGCCTGTTGTTTCTGGCTTCAGCCGCTTTGGCCCAGCATCAACAGTCCGTGGAGATCACATCTGAGCCCAGCCATCACCTGGTTTTTCAAAACGAATACGTGCGCGTGTTCGATGTGACGGTTGCACCTCATGCAACAACGCTGGTCCATAAGCACAATTATGACTATCTTTTTGTGACGCTGGGCGACTCAGACGTGGTGAGCGTGCGTCCGGGCGAGAAGCCGGTAGCGTTGAAACTCAAGGATGGAGAAGTCCGATTTACACCCGGAAACTTCGCTCATGCAGCCATCAACCAGAGCGAGAGTCCGTTTCACAACATCACCATTGAGTTGCTGAAGCCGTCAAGCGGCGTCGCCCCGTGCCAGATCGATTGTTTGTCTGGTCCCAAGGCGGGCCCTTCAACTACCCTGCGCTATTCTTCAAACCAGTGGCGCGCGTCATTGGATCGCGTGCCCTCTTCAGGCCGAATGGAAGAGCCAGCGAGTTCTTCACCGCTTCTCTTCGTGGCTGTCTCGGATATGGATCTTAGCCTGCTGGGTGGTGGCGCCGCCAAAACCACTCACCGAGCAGTCGGCGATATCACATGGATCCCCGCCGGTACTCCATATGTGGCCCTAAGCAGCGGCAAGGGACCAGCACAATTCGTTACCCTGGAGTTTAAGCAGGAGCAACAAAAGCCATGACCCTCGCCGGCGGCAATACACAACCTGATACGCCCGAGGTCCGCGAATATAACAGCCAGCGCCGCTGGCTTGAGCTTGGCGATCTGGGCGTCAGCTTTGGATTCCTCATCGTGCTGCTTGCCACGGGTTGGACGAAAACGCTCAGCGGCTTAGCCACCCGTATGGCCCCCGATCGCTACTGGCTGGACTTGTTTTACTACGTGATGTTTCTAAGCGTGATCAGCAAGGCACTTGGCTTTGCGCTGGATTTCTACGGCTTCCGTCTGGAGCACCGCTTCAACCTTTCCAGCCAGCGCTTGTTCTCATGGCTTAAGGACGAATTCAAAGGCTGGTTCCTGGGATTGATCATGGCAACCGTGCTGGCTGAGATCGTCTACGCTCTTATCCGCACGTCGCCGCAGTACTGGTGGATTATCGGCTGGCTGATCTTCATGGGCTTGTTTGTCTTTTTCGCGCAGATTGCGCCGGTGGTCCTGTTCCCGCTGTTTTACAAATTTGCTCCCTTGCAGAATGACGAACTCAAAGCCCGCCTCATGCGGCTGGGTGAGCGTGCCGGCACGCGCGTGCGCGGCGTCTACGAATGGAAGCTTTCGGAAAAGAGTAAAAAAGCCAATGCCGCGCTCACGGGGCTCGGCAATACCCGCCGCATCATCCTGGCGGACACGCTGCTGCAAAACTACAGCGACGATGAAATTGAAGCCGTGCTGGCCCACGAACTAGGACATCACGTGCACGGCCACATGGTAAAGATGATCGTGGTGCAGGCGCTGGTCACGCTGGCAGGTTTCTGGGCGGCGAATTACGTGCTGCGTTATGCCATTGACGAGCAGCACATGTTCCAGCATCTGGCAGACTTTGCCAACCTGCCGCTGCTCGCGCTTGTCGCCAGCGGACTTTCGTTGCTGCTGATGCCGGCCCTCAACGCCTACTCGCGCTTCACTGAGCGCCAGGCCGACCTTTATTGCTGGAAATGCGTCTCTGACGTTACGCCGTACATTAGCGCCATGGAAAAGCTGGCGCGCCAGAACCTGAGTGAAAGCCATCCTTCGCGGCTGGTGGAATTGCTGTTCCATTCCCACCCGCCTGTTTCCAAACGCATTGCGGCGGCTGAAGCCTGGGCCAAGAGCCATCGGCCCAGTTTGGCTACATAGTTCAACTTCCGCAGGAAAACTTGCCGCGAATGAACACGAATCAGATGAAATGATTCGCGTATTTCGCGTTGATTCGCGGCTGGATTTTCTACTGTCCACTCCGCAGCATCTCTTCCACTCTGCGCAAGTCTTCTTCTGTATCCACGCCCACTGTATTGAACGGCGTCTCGGCCACATAAATGTCGATTCCGTTGTCCAGAAATCGCAATTGCTCCAGCCGCTCCGCCGCTTCCAGCTTCGACTCCGGCAAGTTACAGAACCGATCCAACGCGGCACGCCGGTAGGCATAAAAGCCCAGATGCTTGAAGTAGCTGATGCCGCCGGTCTTGTCGCGATCAAAAGGAATCGTCGATCGCGAAAAATAAAGCGCGCGGCCATTCAAGTCCGTCACAACCTTAACCGCGTTGGGATTATCAACATCCTGCGGCGGGCACGGCGTCTTGATAGTAGAGACCATCACCTTGGGATCCTGCATTGGCTGTAACAACGCGCCCAGATGCTCAGGGCGAGCCAGAGGTTCATCGCCTTGGATATTTACATACACGTCGGCGGGAATGCGCTGCGCCACCTCATAGACACGGTCAGTGCCACTGCGATGCTTGTCCGATGTCATTTGCGCCTTCCATCCCCGCGCCTGCGCAAATCGCATCACCTCTTCTGAATCCGTAGCGATAATCACGTCTTGCAGCAAAGGAGATTGCTTGGCCGCTTCATACACGCGCGCAATCATCGGCTGCCCGGCGATTTCGCGCAGCACTTTGCGCGGCAGCCGCGTGGAAGCCAGTCGTGCAGGAATAATGGCGACGGCGCTAAAGGCATCTGGCATCGATGATGACCTATTCCTCAGAATTTAAGTCCAAATTCTTCATTTGAAGTCTTCAACGCTTCGATATCTGCCAAGGCCAAGGGAATCAAACTCATCTACGGCGCCAGCATCCAGAGGAACTCCCATTTTCTTGAGGACCGCGTTGATCGGTCCCGGAGTTGCACTTATCAAAGGCCCCATTGCTATTTGTCCATTTTCCCAAATACCAGCTACTTGCTCGCCATCCCCGCCAAAATATCTTGTTCGAATATAGGCAATCGAATGATGCTGAGCGATCGCTTCCAGCAAAGAAGTGGGTACGGGATCAGGTTCAATTTCGCCCCAAATCGCGTCTTCCTGAGTTCCGACCGTTTTGTATGAAGCGCGAAATTCATCCAATAGTTTTTGATCTATCGGAACGGCTACAAAACCATGCTTCAGGTGGACCAATCGTGCTGCCTTCAAGGAAGGCAGCAACGGATTACGATCCCCGCCTTTGTAGACTAGGCATTCAACCCAATGGCCCACTAGCCACGCTTCCTCATCTGCTGCAGCTTCTGTGATTTCTCTTCCACGCTCTTCACCAGTTTGCCCTTCATCTCTTTCAGCTTGCCGGCAATGGTGGCATTGCTGAGCCCTATAATCTGCGCGGCCAGGATTCCCGCATTCGTCGCGCCAGCCTTGCCGATTGCGGTGGTCGCAACCGGAATGCCCGCAGGCATCTGAACGATGGCCAGCAGTGAGTCCATGCCATTCAGCGGTGTAGAAGGGATGGGCACGCCGATTACAGGCAAGGTTGTTTCGGCGGCAATCACGCCCGCCAGATGGGCCGCGCCGCCTGCTCCGGCGATGATGACCTTAACGCCGCGTCCGGCGGCGTTGCGCGCAAATTCTGAAGTCCGCGCGGGCGAACGATGCGCCGAGGTTACGTCGATTTCATAGGCAATGCCAAAGTCATCCAGCGCTTTGGCGGTTTCATTCATGATCTCAAGGTCGGAATCCGATCCCATCACTATCGATACAAGAGGGCTCTCTGCCATAAAAGTTATTTTTCCTGTGAGTTTTATTTCGGCGCTTTCAACGCTCGTGCGCCGATATCTTTGCGGTAGTACATTTCTTCAAAGCTGATCAGCCGCACGGCTTCATACGCGCGGGTGATCGCATCTTCCAAACGCGGCGCTCGCGCCGTTACGCCCAGCACACGTCCGCCGCTGGTATAGAAAACTCCATCGCGCTTGCTGGTACCCGCATGGAAGACCTTCACATTGGTCAAAGTACCCGCGCGGTCCAGGCCGGAAATCTGTTTCCCCGTCATATAGCTTCCCGGGTATCCGCCTGAAGCGACGACTACGCAACACGAGGCATCACTGGACCATTTGAATTCGCCGGGGCTCACGCGCCCTTCCACCGCGGCCTCAATCGCGTCCAACAGGTCACTATCCAGCCGCATCAGCACGGCCTGTGTTTCCGGATCGCCAAAGCGGCAGTTGAATTCCAGCACCATGGGCCCGCGCGCGGTCATCATGAGGCCGCAATACAAAATGCCGCGATACTCCGCTCCCTCTGATTTCATGCCGTCGATCACGGGCCGGGCAATATGATTCAGCAGCCAGTCGCTCATGCCTTCTTCGAGCAGCGCGCCCGTGGAGTAAGCTCCCATGCCTCCGGTGTTTGCGCCTTTATCGCCGTCGCCTATGCGTTTATGGTCCTGCGCCGGCACCAGCGCGGCCATGCGCTCGCCATCGCTCAACACCAGGAAGGAAACTTCCTCGCCTTCAAGAAATTCTTCCAGCACCACGTTGGCCACCGGCATTCCCAGTAGTTTGCCGTTGAACATGGAGACGCCTGCGACGGCAGCTTCTTCCTTGGTTGCGGCAATCACCACGCCTTTGCCGGCGGCAAGACCATCGGCCTTGACTACTACAGGCGTGGAAAACAGACCCAAAGACTTGCGCAAATCTTCTTCTGAAGTGCACACGGCAAAGTGCGCGGTTGGCACCTTGTGCCGCTGCATGAATTCCTTGGCAAAGCTCTTGCTTGTTTCCAGTTGCGCCGCGCGTTGCGTGGGACCAAAAATCCTCAGGCCGCGGCGCTTGAATTCATCCACCACGCCAATGGACAACGCAATCTCCGGCCCGACCACAGTTAAGTCCGGCTGGATTTGGTGCGCGACAGAAAGCAGGCTGGCCAGACTCTTGGGGTCGCCCGGCATGCAGGTGGCTTCATCACAAATGCCGCCATTGCCGGGCAGGCAATACACCTGCGACACGCGCGGCGACTGGCGCAGCTTCCACACCAGCGCGTGCTCCCTGCCTCCACCGCCAATTACCAGGACCTTCATAGATAAGAAAGAGTATTACCAGAAGAGCTTAAAAAGCCAGACAGTGAGGATATAGCATTTAACCGCTGTTCGTCAGCACACGCAGCGAATCATCCTGCAAATATTTTAGACTTAAGCCATGTCTGACACTACCTGCCCTGACTGCGCTGTTGAAATGGATCAGATCGAAAGGACCACGTTCACAGGCCGCGACATGCGCGAATATCAGTGCCCCAAATGCGGCCGCAAACAAATTGTCGATTACGGCAAGGCCTTATGGCAGATCCTGTCAGAGGCGAATCAAGAATCGACTAAGGAATAAAGAACGCAGCAATATGCCGACTTGCCATCACCGCAAAAATCCTCCTTCACCTTAAGTCCTGATTCGCGTTCTTTCGCGTTGATTCGCGGCCAAGCCTGATCTGCGTCCATCTGCGCTAATCTGCGGCCGAGCTCTTTCCTTTTGTCGCCAGCAGCTGCCGCAGCACATATTGCAGAATGCCGCCGTGCTCATAGTAAAGAATCTCCTGCGGCGTATCGATACGCACCAGCGCACTGAATTCATTCACGTTGCCGTCAGCACTGGTTGCCCTGACTTGCACCTGCTTTCCATTGGCAAACTTGCTGGCCAGCAGCGTGGGCAAACCAACGATCTCAAAAACTTCATCGCCTTGCAGCCCCAGTGACTCTGCGTTTTCTTCCGCAAGGAACTGCAGCGGCAGAATGCCCATGCCCACGAGGTTCGACCGATGTATGCGCTCATAGCTTTCGGCGATGACGGCACGGATGCCCAGCAGCAGCGGACCTTTGGCCGCCCAGTCGCGTGACGATCCCGATCCATATTCCTTGCCCGCCAGCACAATCGTCGGCACGCCCGCGGCGATGTACTTTACAGAAGCGTCAAAGATCGACATGATCTCGCCGCTGGGGAAGTGCTTGGTGATGCCGCCTTCCGAGCCCGGCGCGAGCTGGTTGCGCAGGCGCACGTTGGCAAATGTGCCTCGCACCATCACCTCATGGTTGCCGCGGCGCGAGCCGTAAGAGTTGAAGTCGCTCGGCGGCACGCCATGTTCCTGAAGATATTTTCCCGCCGGGCTGTTTGCTTTGATTGATCCTGCGGGAGAAATATGGTCGGTGGTTACGCTATTGCCCAGCTTCGC
Organism: Terriglobia bacterium; assembly: GCA_020072645.1. NCBI lineage: Bacteria > Pseudomonadati > Acidobacteriota > Terriglobia > Terriglobia bacterium. Next base: position 139,098 of record JAIQGK010000013.1, on the reverse strand, counting down.
CAGCACACGCGCGCCTTTGATTTCCTTCACTGGCGCAGGACGTGCCGGCATGTCGTCAAAATACGGCGCGCGTTTGATGTAAGTGGAATCGTTGTCCCAGACATAGGTTTCGCCTTCGGGGACAGACAGCCGTTTCCATTCCTGGTCGCCATCAAAAATCGTCTGGTAATTCGTGGTGAACATGCCGGAATTGATGGAGTGGCTCACCGCGTCCTGCACTTCTTTTTGCGTAGGCCATATATCGCGCAGATAAACCGGCTTGTCCCCGGTGCCAGTGCCTATTGGATCATTGGTGAGATCAAGATCAATCCGCCCAGCCAGCGCATACGCCACCACCAGTGGTGGTGACATCAGGTAATTTGCGCGAACTTCAGAATTAATGCGGCCTTCAAAGTTGCGGTTGCCGGAAAGCACCGAAACGGCGACCAGTTGTTTTTCCGCGATGGCGTAGGAAACATCCTGCGGCAGCGGGCCGGAATTTCCGATGCACGTTGTGCAGCCATAGCCCACAACGTGGAAGCCAAGCTTTTCCAGATAAGGAATGAGTCCCGCATTGCGGTAGTACTCCGTAACCACGCGCGAGCCGGGAGCAAGGGAAGTCTTTACCCAGGGTTTGCGCTTCAGGCCTTTTTCCACGGCCTTTTTTGCCAAGAGCCCAGCGGCCATCATGACTGAAGGATTTGACGTGTTGGTGCAGCTTGTAATGGCAGCAATCACCACGGAGCCATCATGCAGGTACTCAAAAACATTGTCTCCCACATCTTTATGTGCCGCAGGAGCGTTGGGATCTTCCGCCAAGGCTACCGGCGTGCCGCCTTCACCTTCAAACCGTTCTACCTGCTGTGGAGCAACTTTGCGCGCTGGTTGCGCGGGACGCGGACCGATCAAAGTAGGCAACGCCGCTTCAAACGATTCTTTGGTCTTGGAAAGCAGAACGCGGTCCTGCGGCCGCCGTGGCCCGGCAACGCTCGGTTCCACAGTGCTCAAGTCGAGTTCCACGACCTGCGAATACTCGGCGTCCGGTGTTTGCGCCGTGTGGAACAAGCCTTGTTCTTTGCAATAGGTTTCCACCAGCGCAATCTGGTCGGCGGGACGTCCCGTGGTGCGCAGATAACCAAGCGTTGTTTCGTCCACAGGGAAGATGCCGCAGGTAGCGCCATATTCCGGAGCCATGTTGGCAATGGTGGCGCGATCAGCCAGCGGCAATGACGACAGGCCGGGGCCAAAGAACTCCACAAACTTTCCTACCACGGCGGTCTTGCGCAGCATCTCCGTGACAGTGAGGACAAGATCGGTGGCCGTGGATCCTTCACGCAACTGGCCTTTCAACTTGAATCCCACAACCTGAGGCAGCAGCATGGAAACAGGCTGGCCCAGCATGGCGGCCTCGGCTTCAATGCCGCCAACGCCCCAGCCCAGAACGCCCAGACCGTTGATCATGGTAGTGTGCGAGTCTGTGCCTACCAGCGTGTCAGGATACGCCACGGTAGTGCCGTCGCGTTTTTCAGAGAAGACCACGCGCGCCAGATATTCCAGGTTCACCTGGTGGACGATTCCCATGTCCGGCGGAACCACTTTGAAATTACGGAACGCCGATTGGCCCCAGCGCAGAAAGGCATAGCGCTCTTTGTTGCGCTCAAACTCCAGCTGCGCGTTCACGGCGAATGCGCCGATTGTGGCAAATTCATCTACTTGCACAGAATGGTCAATTACCAGTTCCGCGGGCTGCAGCGGATTGATCAGTGTGGGATCGCCGCCCATCTTCTTCATGGCATCGCGCATGGCCCCTAGATCGACAACGGCTGGCACGCCGGTAAAATCCTGCATGAGCACGCGCGCCGGGGTGAATGCAATTTCTTTGTCGGGCACGGCCTGCGGCTTCCATCCGGCGAGAAAACGCACGTCGTTCGCGGTGACGCTGCGGCCATTTTCGGCACGCAAAAGATTTTCCAGAAGGATTTTCAATGAGAAGGGGAGGCGCTGCGGGGCACAATCATGCTTTTCCAGCGCGTCTAAACGGTAGATTTCATATTCCTGATTGCCGGCGCGCAATTTTGAGCGGCTGCCGAAACTATTCATGAGTTCACCTTCTTATTTGGATTCATTTGCCTCGGCGAACGTTTCACAATCTCACCGCTAGAACTGACCGCCCACCATTCTGTAAACCAGCAGAAGATTCAGACCAACAATGATGGCTGTAACGGCATATGCCATGTAGTTGGTGCGCGGGCTATTCACCAGGTCAGACATCACGGCCTTGGAGCGGGTCAGCACGACCAGCGGCACCAGAGCAAATGGAATCGCGAAGCTAAGCACAACCTGTGATAGTAACAAAATTTTAAGGGCGTCGAGGCGGAGCGCGATTACTATGAGCGCGGGAATGATCGTCAAAAGGCGGCGCAGAAAGACGCTGAACTTGATATCTAAAAATCCTTCGATGATCACCTGGCCTGCCATGGTGCCCACCGTGGAAGATGACAAGCCGGAAAACAGCAGCGCCAAAGCAAACGCAGTCCCTGAAACCGCGGGTAACAGAGGATGCAGCGTAAGATGCGCCTCGTCGAATGTGAAGTTTACTCCCTTGTTGTAGAACACCGCAGCGGCCATCACGATCATGGCGGAGTTGATCAGCCATGCGCCGTTCATCGCGGCCAGCACGTCCCACAGCTCATACCGCAGGTGCCGCATGGTGAGCAGCCATTTCTCAGGATGGTCGCTGGCTGCGTCTTCCTTCACCCGGTGTTGCACCAGCGCCGAATGCAAATAAATTACGTGCGGCATCACCGTTGCACCCAGCATGCTTACGGCAACGTAGATGCTCTCTGAATTGATTTTTGGCACGATAACGCCGTGGGCCACCGCGCCCCAGTCTGGATGCACCAGAAACATCTCAAACGCATAGCACGCGGCGATGGCGAACACGAAAACCATGATCAGTTGTTCCAGCCGACGGAAGCCATAGAGTTCAACCGCCAGCATCAGGAAAACCACAACCGCAGTGATCAGAGCCGCCGGAAAAAGCGGGATGTGGAGAAGCAGGTAGAACCCCAAGGCTGCGCCAAGAAATTCAGCCAGATCCGTGGCCAGAGCGGCCAGTTCCGCCGCAACCCACAGCCCGAAATTAATCTTTTTGGAAAAATATGCACGGCAGTTTTGCGGCAGCGTTTTGCCCGTAGCAATGCCCAGCTTGGCGGAAAGATACTGGATCAGAATGGCCATGGCATTCGACCAGAGCAGCACCCACAACAGGGTGTAACCAAACCTGGCCCCGCCTTCAAAGTTGCTGGCGAAATTTCCAGGATCGATGTACGCGACGCTGGCGACGAACGCGGGGCCGAAGTACCGCCACATCTCTCCGCGCTTGAGCGTGGGCAACAGCTTGAACCGAAATTTACTGGGTTCTTGCGGAATACCGGAAGACGACATAAAAGCACTCCAGTATAAGGGATGGAAGGCTGAATCCCACGGCACCTTACTGGCATTGGGCCGCCATGCGCTAATGCCGCTTATATGCCAGCATCACGAAAGAGGCATCGGCGATAAAGGTCAAAATCGCGGCGATCATAAGACCCTTGGCCGTTCTGGGCTTGCCTTTACGTCGCAGCAGTCGCCAGAGCGGGACGACGTAACCCACTTGTACCAGACCAATCGCGCCGACTAATACGTAATAGGCCGGAAGCAAGCGCACATCGGCGACCAGCAGCAGCCAGCCCACGCCGAGTTGCGCCACGTTGAGCAGCCAGCAAATCGCCATGCCAGCAATGATGCTTCCGCGACCTTGATTCATGAATGCAGTTTACCCAAACACAGAAAAGGCCCGCTTCGCGGCGGGCCGTTTCCTGGTTGGTTGAAGAACAACTGATCGGCGACGACTACTGCGTCAGCTCCTGCGTAAGCACTGCTCCTCCCATGGCAGGAAGCACCATGGTTTCTTTGACTGGTTTATGGGAATCGCGCGCCACCCACAGTGTTTCCTTGTCCGGGCCGCCATCGGTCGACGTGATTTCGACCTTGTAAGCATCAAACGTCCCGGCAGGCACGGTTACTTTTTCCACGCCCGTAACTTTCAACTGCATCAGCTTCACGGTCTGCTTTTGCACGTCAAAGTTCCGGAAGGTGGTGCTATAGCCTTCAGCCAGAGGCAGGCATGAGATTGCTTGCTTGGCCCCGGCGGCGTTCGCAAACAGCGGCCCGCCAAGATCGACTGAAACTGGCTTGTCCTGTCCGCCCATGTTTACGTTGCCCGCGGCTTTGTCGCCGGCAAAGTTGAGGTCCATGGATGCTTGCCCACTTTTCAACGTCAGGTTGCGGTTGATTAGCGTTCCTTTTTCCAGCGTGGAAGTTGTGGTCACGTCGCCGTTGGGCGTGGTCATCACGTCCGTGGCGGTCCATGCGCCCGCTGCTTCCGCGATGGTGGTGGAGACGCTGAGTGGAATCTGCTGGCCGCTCACTTCAATCATGGCCTTGTATTTGTAAGAGCCAGGCTGCAAGTCCGTGGCCGGCTTGGGAGAAGTTACAGTGCCCGCGTCTACTTTTTTGGCCAGCACTACGGTCTTGGGATCGACCGTGACTTCCTTCAGTCGCGCAACAACCTCCGGAGTTCCGCCTTCCTGCGCGCGTCCGCCCAGGTATTTGGCGAGGAAGTTTTCCGTGGCCATTAAGCTGGCCATGTTATTCACCGGCCGGGCAAAGCCATGGCCTTCGTCGGGTATCAATAGATATTCCACCGGAAAGCCGCGGTCACGCAGCGCGACCACGATCTGTTCCGATTCAGCATGGTTTACGCGTGGATCATTGGCTCCCTGCGCGATCATCAGCGGCGTCTTGATCTTGGCGGCGGAAGTAAGCGGAGAGCGCTCTACCAGAAGCGCTTTGCCTTCCGGAGTGGTGGGATCGCCCATGCGTTCATGGAACACTTTTCGGATAGGCTCCCAGTACGGCGGAATCGACTCCAGCAGCGTGATCAGGTTGGAAGGCCCAAACAGATCGACCGCAGCAGCATAAACATCCGGAGTAAAAGCGACGCCTGCCAGCGTGGCGTAACCGCCATACGATCCGCCAAAAATGCCAACGCGCTTGGGATCGCTGATACCTTGATCGATCAGGTATTTCACGCCCCAGGTAACGTCATCCTGCATCTTCTTGCCCCACTCTTTGTTGCCGGCATTCAGGAATTTCTTGCCGTAACCGGTAGAGCCGCGGAAGTTGGGGCTCAGCACGGCATATCCGCGATTGGCCAGAAACTGCGCGTAACCGTTGTAGCCCCAGAAGTCGCGCGCCCACGGGCCGCCGTGAGGGAAGATGACCGTAGGAAGGTTCTTGGCGGGAACGCCCTTGGGCAACGTGAGGTAAGCAGGAATCTCGAGCCCATCAGAAGACTTGTATTTCACCGGCGTCATGGTGGCCAGCGCTTCACGCGGGAGCTTTTCGCGACTCTTGTATTGCAGCGCCAGCTTGTGCTTTTTGCGCTGAAAGAGATACGTCTCTCCCGGCTCGGTATCACTGCTGGCGTTGATTAGCCAGGTCTGCTCGTCGCGCGTGTCGGAGACAAGGTTGATTTCTTTGCCAGGAAACTTGGCTTCCAGCCATTTCAGATCGGCTTCAAATCCCTTGTCGCGGTAGTAGAGGCGGCGATGCTCATCCACGTAAACGGTCAGAGCCAACTCGTCAGTAGCCTGAGAGAAACGCGCTCCGCCAAAATCCACACGCTTGAGCGGATCGGATTCAACCAGCTCTGTCTTGCCGGTCTCTGGATCCAGGAGCACCAGCGACACCAGATCGATATCAGCACCTTATTGGTCTCAAAGTACACATGCTTGGCGTCCTTATTGAACCGGATGGCCCCGCAGGTTTCAAAAACGTCGCAAGAGTAGATCTTGGTGAACTTGTCAGGGTCCACGCGGAGAATCTCGGTGTCGCCGTTCTCAGCGGCGCGGCTGGCCAGGCGCAGATTGCCCTTCAGGTCAAAATTCCAGCCGGTGATGCGATCAGTGTTCTTGCGCACCAGCGTTTTTTCACCGGTGGAGATCTTCAGCTTGTAGAGATCATGCCACGCTTTGTCGCGGTCATTGAGGCCGATGTAAACGATATCGGGATCGGACTTAGGCAGGTCATAAAGCGCCACCCGGACGCCCTTGAGACCGGTAAGATCACGGGAAGCAGGCGCGTCAGCTCCGGCGGCGGGCTTGGCCGCGGGATCAACGGCATAGACATTGAAGTTCTCGTCCCCGGCATTGTCTTTTACGTAAAGGACGAATTTGCTGTCCCACGTCCAGAAGAAGCCTGCGACCGGACGCTTGGTTTCCGTGGTCAGCAGACGGGCCGCGCTGAATGGCTCATCCACGCCCTTCACGTAGACATTGCGCGTGTCTTTCCAGGGCTTCAGAAAAGCGACATACTTGCCGTCCGGCGAAAGCTCCGCATTGGCAATCTCTGGATTGCCAAAGATCAGCTCGCGGTCAATGATGGGCGGCAATCCGCTCGCGGCGGGGGCCTTTTTGTCTTTATCTTTCGCTCCTACAGCGGCGACGAAAAGCACAAGGCACAACAGGCTTTTAAACAACTTATTCATGGCAGGAAATTCCTTTCTCTCAGAAGAGAGCTTACGGCAGTGAGAAGCGGGTACAGAGAATTGTGAGCGCATAAGGGGATTGCTGTCTAGTAATAATGGGCCTTAACCTACGCGGCATAGGGGCGAGATTCCCTGATAACAGTACGGAGAAAGACGTTCAGAGTTCCTTCAATCCCGGCGATTTTTGGCAGTGCTGGCATTTTCGGCGCTTTCGCGCCTCCCCTTCCCAAAACCCGCGTCCAGCGGGATAATATCTGTTTAACAGGCACTTATCTTGTCCCGCTGGAGCCCCGGACCCTCTTGACCAACAGCTAGCAGTCCAAGTAGAACTCTTCAGATTTCGAATTGCCTGCTAATCTGGCCGGGCCCCGTTTGTTGAAGGAGGCACTTTGAAGGTTTACGAAGGCAAGGACATCCGCAATCTCGTCGTTATCGGTCACTCTCACTCCGGCAAGACTTCCCTGGTTTCCGCGATGCTGTACACGGGCGGCGCCACGCCCAAGCTGGGCCGCGTGGACGACGGTTCCACGGTTACCGACCACGATGAAGAAGAGATTTCGCGCCAGATGACCATCTCCACGGCCATTGCCTCCGTGGAGTGGCACAACACCAAGATTAACCTGTTTGATTCGCCGGGCTTCACCATGTTTGCGCATGAGGCCAAGATTGCCATGTCCGCGGCTGAAGCGGCGCTCGTTGTGGTGGATGGCGTTTCCGGCGTTGAGGTAGTGACGGAAAAAGTCTGGCAGTATGCCGACGAGATCAACCTGCCGCGCGTGATCTGCGTGAGCCGCATGGACCGCGAACGCGCCAATTGGGAAACGGCGCTGGAAAGCCTGGTGAATGCTTTCGGCCGGTTGGTGGTTCCAGTGCAGATTCCCATCGGCAGCGAGAAGAGCCTGAAGGGCGTAGTGGACTTGGTGACGATGAAGGCTTACACCTACGAGATGGGCGGCAGCGGCAAAGGCAAAGAAGGCCCAATTCCTGCCGAACTGGAAGCGGCCGCCAAGGAAGCGCATGAAAAGCTGGTAGAGATTGTTGCGGAAGGAAAAGACGAGCTGATGGAGGAGTTCTTTGATAAAGGCACCATCGCCGAAGAGCACCTGATTCCGGCGCTGCATGAAGCCATCAAGGAAGACAGAATTTTCCCGGTGCTGTTTGCCTCCGGATTGGGAAACATTGGTACCGACCACTTGCTGGATTTTGTCGTCGATTATTTTCCTACCGCCGCGGAGCACGCCGCAGTACACGCCGATCCAGCCACAGCTTCCGGCAATGGTCATGGAATTGACCTTCAGGTGAGTGATAAGGCCCCTACTTCGCTCTATGTCTTTAAGACCGCCAACGATCCGTTTGCCGGACGCATTACATTCTTCAAGGTGTTTTCCGGCGTGGTAAAGAATGATGCCACGCTGCAGAACTTTACGCGCAGCACGTCAGAAAAACTTGCGCATCTCTCCATCCCGCAGGGCAAGAACCTTGTCCCGGTGACGGAACTGCATGCCGGCGACGTGGGCGCGGTAGCCAAGCTACGTGACACTCTTACCGGTGACACGATGGGAGACAAGGCCAATCCCATTCGCTTTGCCGGCGTCACGCTGCCGGAACCGGCGATTACGTTCGCTATTGAGCCTAAGAGCCGCAATGATGAAGACAAGCTTTCCAACGGCCTGCACAAGCTCATGGAAGAAGATCCCATGGTGCGCTTCTTCCGCGATGAGCAGACCAAGGAATTCCTGATCGCCGGTACCGGACAGCAGCACATTGAGGTGATGGTCTCGAAGCTGAAGCGCCGCTATCACACTGAAGTTATTTTGAAAGCGCCGAAGGTCCCGTATCGTGAAACCATCCGCGGCAAGGCGGATGTGCAGGGCCGCCACAAGAAGCAGAGCGGCGGTCACGGCCAATACGGTGACTGCAAGATCAAGATGGAACCGCTGGAGCGCGGCAAAAACTTTGAGTTTGTGAATGACATTTTTGGCGGAGCCATTCCCAAGAACTACATTCCCGCGGTGGAAAAAGGAATTGTGGAAGCGGCGGCGCGCGGATATCTGGCCGGATTTCCCGTGGTGGATTTCCGTGTGATCCTGTATGACGGCAGCTATCACGACGTCGACTCAAACGAAATGTCCTTCAAGACAGCGGGCCGCATCGCTTTCAAGAAAGCCATGGAGCAGGCCAAACCCACGCTGCTGGAACCGATCATGAAAGTGGAGATCACGATTCCAGACGAGTTCGCAGGCAGCATCATGGGCGATTTGAACTCGCGCCGGGGACGCATCCAGGGCATGGACAACAAGGCCGGCAAGACCGTGGTGAAAGCCGAGTGCCCAATGGCGGAAATGCTGACCTATGGCGCTGACCTGACTTCCATGACGCAGGGCCGCGGCAGCTTCAACATGGAAATGTCGCACTATGACTACGTGCCGGCAGTGTTCCAGGAAAAGATCATTGCGAACTATAAAGCAGAGCGCGGCGAACTGGTGGAAGTGGAAGAGTAAGAATGATTTGGTAATTGGGTAAGTTGGTAATTGAAAACGGGCCGCGAGTGCGCGAAGGAACACGAATTGACGGCACAGAATAAATTCGTGGAATCAGCGTCCAGTCGCGACTATTCTAAGCTGTCGCTGGAAGAGCTGATCCGGAACATCCAGCAGAAATTTCCTGCCATTCAGGTTGGCCGCTAGCCGCCTTTGCCGTTGTCCACGTCCGCAGCCACCAACAATTCAAAGCGCACTTCACCAGCGCACTTTGCGCAAGGCGGGAAGTGGTCTCCCGCCTTGAAGCTGGCCCGGTGAGGCAAGCGGTGTTCGGCGTGCGAGACTCTATATATCCCCGCCTTGGGGACTACCTGCCCAGGTTTGTAAACAGTCTTGCTGGAATCGGAAGCCATGCGCTCGACCGAGTTGCATGGGGAACGTAGAAGTTGGAATCTGCATCTTGTAGGAAGGGTTGTCCGTTCCCGGCGGATCTTCCTGGAAGTCTGGATCTTCAGAAATGTGGGGAACGAGTTCCAGAATTCTGTAGCGGACCATTTCTCCGCAACGCCGGCAAAAAGGAAAGATAGAGTTGCGCATCAGGATCACGCTGGCGCGTGGCTCGTCGTGATGGCATATCTCGTAAATCCCCGATTGCTCGATCAGCTCTCCAGGAGCCAGCGTGCAATCACTCTGATCATATGTTTCTATCTTAGTGTCATTCAATTCCATGATGATTTCTTTTTTCTGTGTCCTTCCTTCCGCCCCAAAGGCGCGATCACAATGGGAGCAACTCGGCCAATCAAAAATGGGATGCGTTGAGGGTAGCCACAAGTTGGAGCGTTCAGGTTTAGACAAGAAGTTTTGCGATTTTGTTTTCAGGCAACCCCAAGCTGCAGGCGCATACAGCAGCTCTGCAAAGTCGGCAGCGACGCGTGACGGCCCAACGAATTTCAAACTTGAAATTTTGTGATTACAATCATCCACTATGCCTGCAACTAATCATCAATTTCGTCTTGCAACCCGTCCCGTGGGCCTGCCCAAGCGCAGCGACTTCAATTACGCGGAAGAACCGGTGCGCAATCCGGGCGCCGGCGAGATCCTGGTCAAGATTCTTTACGTCTCACTGGATCCGGCAATGCGCGGCTGGATGAATGAAGGCAAATCGTATATCCCGCCGGTTGGTATTGGCGAAGTGATGCGCGCGGGCGCTGTAGGCCGCGTGATCGCGTCACAGAATCCCGGCTTCGCTGTGGGCGACCACGTGGTGGGAATGTTTGGCATGCAGGAGTACGCGCTTTCAGACGGCAAAGGCGTGACCAAAGTCGATCCCAAGCTGGCGCCGCTGCCGGTCTTTCTGGGAACGCTGGGCATGCCCGGTCTTACCGCGTACTTTGGTTTGCTGGAAGTTGGAGCGCTCAAAGCCGGAGACACTGTGGTGGTTTCCGGAGCGGCGGGCGCTGTGGGTATGCCTGTGGGACAGATTGCAAAGATCAAAGGAGCGCGCGCGATCGGGTTGGCTGGCAGCAAGGAAAAATGCGACTACGTGGTGAAAGAGCTGGGCTTTGATGCCTGCATCAACTACAAGACTGAAGACGTGAAAGCCGCACTGCGGCAGCACTGCCCCAACGGCATCAACGTGTATTTTGACAACGTGGGCGGCGAGATCCTGGACGCTGCCCTGGCCCAATTGGCGCGTGGCGCGCGTGTGGTGATTTGCGGCGCGATCTCACAGTACAACTCCACCACCGGCGTGAAAGGCCCACAGAACTATCTTTCACTGCTGGTGAACAGCGCGCGCATGGAGGGCTTTGTGGTTTTCAACTATGCAGCGCGCTATGCGGAAGCATTGCGTGAAATGGCGGGCTGGCGCGCTGCGGGCAAGCTGAAATCGCGCGAAGACGTTGTCTCCGGACTGGAGACTTTCCCAGAGACCCTGCTCAAGCTCTTCACCGGCGAGAATTTTGGCAAGCTGGTGCTCAAGGTCGCGGACAACTAGACCAGTTTCGGAGGCTTGCACAGACAGGAGTGTCTGTGCCACATTTCTGTTCCAGACCGGCTCCGAAACTGCCTAAGCCTTGCCGTCGTCCAATACCGCGCGAATCTGCTTTGCGAACTCCGCGCTCTCGCGGTCGCCGGTAACCAGTTCAATCTGCTTTGGGCTGCTCACGCCGATCTTCAACTGCACAGCGCGCGCAATCTGCTCCTGATCAAAGATTGCGCCCTGGCTTACTTCCGGCGTGGTGCCAAAGTGCCGCAGCAGGGCCACGCCAACCGCATCAATGGCCACGCGGTCTGTCCCGGCAAGAATCACGTTGGACTCAACCATCTTTCCGTGGTCCGGACCGCCATTGGTAAATGCCTGAACGCCATCGAGCAGAATCAAGTCAGGTTTATAGGCGGTATTGATCTCGGCGATCATGCGGCGTTGGTTCGGCGAGGAATGCAGCTCTCGCATGAAATTGTAAGAATTCCCGGGAACCTGCTTGGCCGCAAACCCGACAGAATTCTTGAGCGACAGCGTAAAGTGGCCGCCGAAGCGATGCGTCTTGAGGCAGCAGGTTTGGACCACGCCGCCGGCCTTGCGGACAACGCGCGGCAGAGCAAAGCCCTGCTCCCAGTGGCTGTCTTGCGGCTTGAGCAGCTCCCAATCGTTTGAAGCGAGTTCATCAAAAACCACAACCTGTGCGCCGAGTTCCTTTCCCATCTGGAATGCGCTCTTCTTGCCCATGACCTCGCGCGTATCGCCCATGCCGCTGCGGTCGCCCAGCGTGAGCGGCCCAGCGCCCATGGCTTTGAGCTGGCGCAGCAACGCGGCCAATGTTTCTTCACTGGTCGAGCCCGGAGTGGGATCAGAGCTGTTGAAGTTGGGCTTGATGAACAGATCTTTGCCGTGGAATTTATCCATGCCTAGCAGTTCGATGGCGCGCTTTACTCCAGCAGCGCGGTCCGTGGTCTTGACGAAAGCAACGTGAGAGACAGAAGGAGCAGAGTCAAATCCGTGCAGCAGAGAAGGCGCGAACATCACGGCGCCCAGTGTGGTGGAGGCATCTTTGAGGAACTGTCTGCGATTCATCGGAGTCACCTCTTTCGATTCGCTTCTGATATTGGACACCCGCAGGCGGCAGAAAGGCAAGCAGGGGCAGATATGTTTCGATCACTCTGGACTCAGGTGGTTGATTGCGCTTTTCATCAGATCAGGAATGTTGCGGTTCCACTGGTTCCAGTCGTGTCCTCCGACGACGGTGTGGAACTCATAGCTGAAATGCCTTGTTTGCAGCATGGCAGCGAATCTGCGGTTGGTGGGCAACAGGCCTTCCTGGTCGCCACAGGTAAGAAACAGATACGGGGCAGTAGGTGGATCAACGGAGCGGATAAGGACAAAGGGATCACTGGCCCGGCGGCTCTGACTTCCCCACGAGCCAAAGATAGAGCTGTGCTGACGGTATTGTCCGACACGTTTGATAGAGAAAGGGCGGCTGGGAACATCGAGCGCTGAACTTAGTCCGCCGGCAAAAACAAACAGGTCAGGATGCTTGAGAGCAAGCACGATTGCCCCAAAACCTCCCATGGAGACACCTGCTATTGCTCGGTGTTCGCGATCAGACGCGGCAGGAAACCGGCTCTCCACATCAGCGATGAGGTCATGCACGATGTAGTCTTCATAGCGATCCTGCCGTCTATCGGCTGAGTTTGTGTAGTAAGAGCTGTTGCCTTCCGGCATGACCAGGATCAGGCCGCGCTCAGCATAGCCAGCAACGTCAGAATAGTTTGACCAGTCATGAAAGCCACCGCCACCGCCATGAAGCAGGTAAAACACGGGGAGCCTCTGGTTAGCGGGGATGTTTGCCGACACGATTACTCGGTACGGCATGTCTCGGTTGAGCGCGGCAGAGTGAAATGTCACGTCGATCATCCTTACGCCGGAAGTGAGGCGGGGATGATCTGGCGGAGCCGGTTGTTCATGTTTGGTACATGAAGTGGTAGCGCCGAGGGCAAGAAGCAAAAACATCGCCTTATAATTCATCTTCGTCTTCGAGCGCATACCTTGAAATGAGTGAATGACAGCAACATTAATCAACCTGAAACAAGTGGTCAATCCACACAATTGAATTCGCTGCAGAAGCGGTCAAGGAGTAAACATGTCTAACGATCCCGTCCTTTTTGAAGTTCGCGATCAAGTTGCTCACGTCACCCTTAACCGCCCGCAGGCCGGCAATGCGCTTGATCTGGAAATGGCGAAGCAGTTGATGGCGGTGGCCTTACGCTGTGAAGGCGATGCGAACGTGCGCGCGGTCTTGCTGAAAGGCGCAGGCAAGAGTTTTTGTGCGGGCGGTGACGTGAAAGTCTTTGTGGCGCAAAAAGAGTTGCCGGCTTATCTGCGCGAAATCACTTCGTATCTGCATCTGGCCATCTCACGCTTTGCGCGGCTGGATGCGCCGGTGATCGCGGCGGTGCAAGGATCGGCGGCAGGCGGCGGTTTCAGCCTGGCGATTTCCTGCGATCTGGTGATTGCCGCCGAATCGGCGAATTTTCTGATGGCCTATTCGAAGATCGGCATGGCGCCCGATGGCGGCTCGACATATTTTCTGCCCAGACTGGTGGGACTCAAGCGAGCGATGGAGCTGGCGCTGACGAATCGCGCGCTGTCGGCGCGGGAAGCTTGCGACTGTGGAATCGTGACGGAGGTTGTTGCGCCGGAACATTTAGAGTCGCGAGCAGAAGAGCTGGCTCGCTCTCTGGCGCAAGGTCCGACGGGCGCATTTGGATCGACCAAGCGTCTTTTGCACGGCGGATGGAACCAGACATTGGAAACGCAGATGGAACTGGAAAGCCGCGCCATCGCAGAAGCGGGCGGGACTGCGGATGGACAGGAAGGGATCAGAGCTTTTGTAGAGAAACGGAAAGCGCGGTTTGGGGGAAGATAACGCACCGCGCTTTCAAATCACCGATAAGTGAGCGGCGTCCATTCGCTGCCGCGTTTGATGGCGAGTTGAATGGGGCGAGGCGGACCTTTTTTGGGTACCGTGACCTCTGCCCAAAGTTCGCCATCTCTGCCCACCCGCGGAGCGTCAGCGTGCTCGGGAAGAAAAAATACGACTGGAGAGGACAGCACAGAAATATCACCGCCGCGATTGCGCTGCCAGCCCCAGGAATTGATCGTCATCCCGGTGGGCCGGTCAGTTTTGTGAGCCACAAGCCGGCCGTTCTCCACCGCCAGGTCCACATAGTAGCCGCCGTTATACAGGCCCGGATTCTTAGGGTCCGGGGGCTGCACGGGTTCTGCGTTGTGGACTTCGAGGTTGAGCGTGAGGTATCGCCCGCGGATCGGGAGGTCGGGATCAAGAGAGGCGGTGCGCACCCAGACGCGGGGCCTGGTAGCGCGGTCATAAAGCAGTTTTCCGCCCACGCTCAGAACGATCAGGATTTGGATGACGGCAACCGCCAATCCTTTTTGAAGAGTTTTCATCGGCTTGCTCCTGCTGCCGCGGCGCGGGCAATCAAATCACCGCGCAGCCGGTTGAGGACCCAACCTCCGGCAAGGAAAATTACTCCGAGCAAAATCAGGCCCATGGAGCGGCCAAGTTTATCCAGGACGTTGGAGAAGTAGAAGGCAATCAAGTCAATGGCGAACACAGCAGTTCCGTAGTTGATAAAGAGTTTGCGGTTTTCGTGTACGCCCCAATAGCAAAGCGCGCAGGCACCCAAGGCCACCCAGAGATAGATCCAGGGGCTTGATTCAACTTCCTTTTTGCTGCTCAGGATCGCGAGGAGGAAGACCCAGACCGCTGCGCCGAACATGGGAATGGAACGTTGCCCTCGCTTGAATGCCGCCAGCAACAGGACTGGCAGGTATGCGCCTGCATAGCCGAGAATTTTCAATCCAATTGGAAAGTTCAAAGACCGCGAATGCCAGCGCCAGTCGTAGGCCGTCTCTTCCGCGGTAAAGATTACGTCAGCAATCATGGGAATCAGCGATAAAGCTCCGACCCAAACCATGCCGAGACGCAAAAGCCGGTTGGGTTCTTTGGGAGCAGCGGTGAAGTAGAGAATTGCGAGCAGGAGAAGGCCCTGGGCAGCGATATTCCATGCGGCGCGGTAACCTTCCGTGGCCAACGACCACTCGCCAGCAAGCCACCACGGCACTAGCACGGCAGCAAGCAGGGCCTGAGGCCACTGGCGCAGCAGCAACCATCCTACGGCAGCACCCAGAGACCACAGCAGCAGGCCGCCGGGCCAATGCTCCTGCAGATTGAAGATTTGGCCCGCCATGTAAATTCCGGCGCCAAGAGAAGCGGTCCCGGCCAGGTGCAGGGCGATGCCGATGGACGGCACTTTTTGGCCGAGAGCGGCGGCTGCAACGTGAAAAATGCCGACCATGGCCAGCACAAGAAGGAAGCGCTGAGAGGGCGCAAGGTCGTCCCAGTGTGAAGCAACGAAGAGCAGGATGCCGGCGCAGAGCATGAGCGCGCCAAAGCTGATGGCGAGAATGGCGGGCCAGCGCAAACCTTTCTTGTCAGCGGCGTTTTCAAAATCGCGGATGCGGGTGGCGGTGAGCGGATCAATCAGGCGCGCGTCCACCCAGCGCTCAAGGTCCTTTTCCCAGGCCATGGATTCTCCTGTGGCGGATTATGCACTAACCATTAGCAAAGGCAAGAGCTTTGAATAGGCGATGGTCGCGGAGCTTGATTGGGCTTGCGTAATGGTGCGGAGGCTTTCAGCAGTAAAGGCGCTGTTTTTTGACGTGTTTACCCACTCAATGAAGATTGAAACTTACCTCGATGCTCATGGCCACAGCGACGGCTTCACCGTTGCGCATTGCCGGACTAAAGCGCCACTGCTTAACGGTTTCCATCGCGTTTTCATCAAGGCCCATGCCCAGAGGTCTATCTAACCTGATCCGGGAAATCTTTCCGGCTTTGTCAATAACAATGCCCAGAACCACGGTCCCCTGATACTTCGCGTGGCTAGCTTGCGCGGAATACTCCGGCTCAGGGGTATATGTTGGCCGGGGAGGAAGTACCTTGTCATTGTTATCGTTGGAACCCGCCGTGTTCGCACTCGCGGGTTTGAACTCACGCTGTGAAACTTTAGAGATCTCAGAGTCTGGAGTGTTGTCATTGGCCCGGCGGAACTCAGGCCTGATGTGGTCAACAGCGTCGGGACCGAGAAAGAAAATCCGGTCCATGATGGCATCCGCCTCGTCCACGGAGTTGAGAGGTTGGTCGAGATGGATTTCTATGTGCCGGGCCTTGCCAAAGGGCATCACAATGACCTTGCCAATCCTTTTCTCCAGGTAGGATGTGGCACCATCCCCCTCCACCCGCAAGGTGTCCGACGAGAGGTCTATTCTTTTAACGGAGATTCCACCGTAAAGAAGCCAGCCCGAACTCTTGGCGATACTGAGAGAGTGGCCGGCGGAATCAAATTTCTGGTCGCCCTTGGTGAGCGGAGAGCGGAGCGCCAGAATCTGGTCCTTGTATTTGTCGTTGAGGGCGTCCTTGAGGCTGTCGGCATGTGCGATAGCGGTTTGGAGGAGAGAAGCGGCCAGTAAGAGGAAAGCTGCTTTGCGATTCATGGCGGGAAGAAGTGTAAAACAGGATGCGTAAAGTTTGGGTGGTTTTTCTTTGGCGCTCCGGCTTCGCCTGCGCGCGGGCCTACGGCAGTAAGGAGTTTGTGGAAAGGGCGTCTTTCGGCACGACTTCGCAGGCCGCCGCTCAAGTTGTGCTGTGACACTCCCTGACATTTCTTCTCGTTTGGAGGCATTTTCGGATGTGTGAGAGGTTCTTATCGATGGTGAAGCCGCTTACCCTCACTATGTTGGCTAGATTTTTGAAATAATATACCCCGTGTTTTATTGCTGGTGAGAGAAATCACTGCGCAACGGTCCTAATGAACAGCTGATTTTTGATATCCTCCTCCCTTTGGGTCGAGCATCCGTATCAGCTTCTTGGTGAGTGAAAAAATGGAGAGGTTTGCCGCCCGTGCTTTCTATCAAATTGGCCGACTCTTAGAGCAGGTCAAGACCGCGCATACTCTCAATATCTCAAAAACTCTACGGCTCGAAGGGGTCAAGCTTTATACGAGTGCCCCAGATGCGACGCTAAGTAGTGGCGACAAAGAGGGATTGGCACTGTTTTACGCCGCCATCAAAGATCATTGTGAAAAGATCGGCCTACAACTATCTGTAATTCATGTTGAGCGGTTAAGCAGCGAGTTGAGCCAGGATGTAACCAACCAAGATGTCGTCACTGGAATAAACGAGCTGGATTCCCGTATTCGCGATGAGATGGATGCACGCTTATTTTTATTTGTAGCACCCGCTCACGCAGAGTTCTATCTTCAAGAAACGGAAGACGAAAAAGCATCCGCCACATTGGTCGGGACCTCGTCATTACGTGACCGGAAAGAAAAGCTGTGGGGAAAAGGCGTACAGGACGCATTTCCATCAACCGCTTTTGATCTCGAAGAAGCCGGGAAGTGCTTGGCGCTTGGCCGGGCCACAGCCTGTGTAATGCATCTCAGCCGTGTGATCGAAACCGGTCTCAAGGCTCTAGTTAAAGAACTCGGATTGCCTGCGCGTCCCGACTGGGGAAGGAATCTAGCCGACATAGACAAAGCGTTGACGGATCGTTATAAGGCGTCCGGCGCAAGAACACCGGATGAGTTGTTTTTTTCTGAAATGGCGGCACAGATCGGGCACATAAAAACTGCATGGCGCAATCCAACCATGCATGTAGACCGTACCTACATAGATGAAACAGCAGAGGAAATATTTATGGCGGTCAGATCATTTATGCGTCATTTGGCGACGAAACTCCACGAGTAATGCCTAATTGATTAGACTTCCCGTTTGTCTTCGATTATGGCATCATTTCTTCAGGAATGTGTGAAGAAAGGACGAAGGCGAATATGGCAACCTGTGTATTCGATGAAATCGAAAGCAAGCTTGAGGCTGGAACCGGGGAAAAGGATGGCAAGAAAGAGGCGTTAACTTCAAGCGTCAACAAAAACGAGAAAGACGCGCCGTCGCCAACCGCTTCTACCCCACAAGGAAAAACATGGGAGCCCAGCGACTTGCTTTTGGCGGGAATCGTGGTAGCCATCGTGATCCTGTCATGCACAGCATTGGTGTATGCTGCTCGACATTAGGTGAAAAGAAAGCCCTGATCCGCTTTTTAGGATTATGCTTCCCGACCCAAGCGAGGAGCATAGTGGGGATGCCACACGAGCAATCGCCACGCGCAACGGAGATTCCGTTGCGTTTTGTGCTTTATGGGTTGTGACCCTCTGCCTGATCTCTCAGCCAAAATGGGGATCAAATGGGGAGGATTTAGACAAAGGGCTTTGTTTGCAACAAGGACGGATGGGGACACGTGGGGAGGAATCGTGTAAGTCCTTTAGAAATGGGGACCAGGGGAGGGGTAGGGTATTCATGGATCCCCAGCTGCACAAGAAATTGCCGTGATCGCCGACATCGCGCGTGATCGGAAAAACAAAAGCTCACCGCGGAGGCGCGGGGACGCGGAGAAGAACAGGATCGGAATGCAGTCCTGTACGACAGAATTCTACAGCGCAGGCGAGGGCGACTGCGGTCCACAGTTCGAGTTACAAGAATAACGCGGCGGAACAGCAAGGATCGGACACAGGCAAGAGTGCCTGTGCCACAAAAATCACAAGGCCTAAGAATAAAGGTCACATGCCCAAACAATGCCGTAATCGGTTAGAATAAGGGCTGCTGGCCGAATGCCCGGGTTGCTTTCCTGGGTGCTGGCGTTGACATATTTGGGGCAAGTTGGGTATTCTTAAACCTTCACTGCTCTGCAGTTGGCCCGCCTTGTGTCTTCCCCGTCAGGAAGTAAGTGGCGTCATCGAGCGGTCTTTCTTAGTGCTTTTATTCTCAGGAGTTTGGAAATGGTAACCCGTTTTCCAGGCGGGCAGGACATTGCGCGCAAATGGTTTGTGGTGGATGCTTCAGGGCAGACGCTGGGGCGGCTGGCCTCGCGTGTGGCCAGCATTCTGGCTGGTAAAGAGTCGCCTCTTTACACACCGTTTATTGACGCTGGCGATCATGTGATCGTAATCAACGCGGGCAAGATCCGCGTGACCGGCATGAAGACCGAACAGAAGATGTATCGGCATTACACGGGCTTTCCCGGCGGACTGCGCGAAGAGCAGTTCCGCAAGCTGTTTGATCGCAGGCCGGACCGCGTGGTGCAAGAGGCGATTCTGGGCATGCTGCCCAAGAACAAGATGGGCAAGGCCATGGGCAAGAAGCTGAAAGTTTACGTCGGCGACAAGCATGATCATCAGGCGCAGAAGCCACAGGCTCTGGAGCTGGCGGGTCGCAAGCAGGCGTAAGAAAACCGGTATTTAGTAGTTGGTATTTGGCAAGGCGTAGGCGATGCGAGCAAGTTGGAATCGGGCAACGCTGTTCGTGGCTTGACGCCAAATACCGAGAGAGTTCGATTCGCAGCCGAGGGCGTCTGCGGTTTACAAGTTTTGGTTTCGGAAAATCGCAGCGGAGAGTGGCTGCGGTCCACAAGATTTGGTTTACAAGATTATTTGGAGCGATTGAGAAAAGATGGCTGAACAAGTTCAGTATTACGGTACCGGACGCCGCAAGTCGAGCGTGGCCCGGGTTTTCCTGCGTCCCGGCGACGGCAAGTTTGTGGTGAACGGGCGCGAATTTGACAAATATTTCCTGACCGGCGCGCAGCGCGTTGAAGTGAAACAGCCACTCGTCACGAGCGAGACCAGCTCCACCTTCAACATTACCGCAACCGTTTCAGGCGGCGGAATCAACGGCCAGGCCGGCGCTTTAAAGATGGGCATTGCCCGCGCGCTGCTGGAGTTCAACCTGGAACTGCGCAAGAAGCTGAAGGCTGAAGGCTTCCTTTCCCGCGATGCTCGCGGCAAAGAGCGCAAAAAGTATGGACAAAAGGGAGCCCGCAAGAGGTTCCAGTTCAGCAAGCGATAATTTTTTGAGCAGGACGGCATTGGCCGTGCTCTGCTTTTGTCTGACCAAGTTTGCTTTTGCTCAACCGTCCTGGGATCCCGAGGGGCGGAACTGAGCGTTTGATCACCGGGATCAAAAATCTTCCCTCCCGCACCAACGGGAGCGGAGCAGGGAATAAATCCCGAGCGGGCAAGCGAGCCGCAGAGGATGCAATTCAATAAGGAGGTATTTTGGCTAACATCACCATGAAAGAGCTGCTTGAGGCGGGTGTCCACTTTGGCCACCAGACCAAGCGCTGGAACCCCAAGATGAAGGAATACATCTTTGGGGAACGCAACGGGATTTACATCATCGACCTGCAGAAGACGCTCAAGATGTTCAAGGACGCGAGCAAGTTTGTGCAGGACGCCGCCGCGGACGGCCGGACTGTGCTGTTCGTCGGCACCAAACGGCAAGCCCAGGACGCAATCGCAGAAGAAGCCGGACGATGCGGAATGTTCTATGTGAACAACCGCTGGCTGGGCGGATTGCTGACCAACTGGGTCACCGTACAGAAATCAGTAAAACGGCTGAAAGAGCTCGATGAGATGGCCACGGATGGTCGCTACGAGCTGCTGCCGAAAAAAGAAGTCATTAAGCTGGAACGCGAACGCAAGCACCTGCAGGCCAACCTGGCCGGCATCAAGAGCATGACGCGCCTGCCTGACGTGGTCTTTGTGATCGACTCCAATAAGGAAGCCATTGCGGTGAAGGAAGCCCGCAAGCTGGGTATTCCAGTGGTTGCCGTGGTTGATACGAATTGCGATCCCACGGAAGTTGACTGGGTCATCCCGGGCAACGACGACGCGCTGAGAGCGATCCGCTTGTTTGCGTCGAAGGTCGCCGACTCCATTGCTGAAGGCGTACAGGCCGCTACGGACAAGCAGGGCGCGGAAATTGCCGATGCTGCCGCTGCCGGTGAAGCGCGCGCTGCCGCTGCCAATCAGGGCCAGTCTGCTCCCACTTCTGCCGATCTGGCGGAAGAAGAGCAGCTGAACATGGAAGAGGTCCTGGGCGGCAAGGTGCGGAAAGCACCGGAGTCTGAGACGGCAACGCCGGTCGATGTTCCGGAAGCGGACGTGGCCAAGACCGTTTAGGACCTTCCTTGTCGCTTCGCTCCAAACCGCTAGAGAGTGTTCTTAGCCGAAGAATCTTCTGGCACCTGTAGCAGGCGGCTCGGCGCGCAAGTCGGACTCGCCGCAAACGTCAGCTTGAGACAGCAAGATTTATGGCCCGCGTCAGGCGAAGAGCCACGCGGGTCAAAATGTTATAGATCGAAAAGTTTTTATAGAAGGAAACAAAATGAGTACAGAAACGACCACCAACATCACAGCGGCACAGGTAAAAGAACTGCGCGAGCGCAGCGGCGCACCCATGATGGACTGCAAGAACGCGCTGTCTGAAGCCAAGGGCGATATTGAAGGCGCGCTGGTATGGCTGCGCAAAAAGGGCATTGCCACGGCGGCCAAGAAAGCGGCCCGCATGACGAGCGAAGGATCCGTGGCCAGCTACATCCATGCCGGAGGCAAGATTGGCGTGCTGGTGGAGATCAATTGCGAGAGCGATTTTGTGGCGCGCACGGACGATTTCAAAGACCTGATCAAAGACATTGCGATGCACATTGCGGCGGCGGACCCCAAGTTTGTCCGCAAAGAAGATGTCACGCCTGATGCCTATGAGAAGGAAAAAGAAATCTATCGCGCACAGGCTGCCGCAACCGGCAAGCCGGCCAACGTGGTGGAGAAGATCGTGGAAGGCAAGATGTCAAAGTTCTACGAAGAGGTCTGTTTGCTCGATCAGCCTTTCGTGAAAGAACCCGGCATCACCATCCATCAGTTGATCGCCAGCAAGATTGGCAAGCTGGGTGAGAACATCTCTGTCCGGCGCTTTGCTCGCTTTAAGGTCGGCGATGTGGGAGAGACGATCGCCATCACTAAGCCGCAGCAGGACCAGAAAGCGGAATAAGAGCTTCTAGCTGCTGGCTTTTAGCTTTTTAACTTTTAACCATGGCGATCGCTGAAAGGTGATCGCCTTTTGCTTTTTTGTTATTGAATGGCGACGGGCAGATCAAAAAAGATTTTGGCCGCGAATTCACGCGAAAGAATACCAATTAATGTTAGAAAGATTTGTTTGCCCTTGGAGTTCCTGGTTGCGATAGGGATCCCTCGCTGCGCTCGGGAAATAAAACAGACTTCAGTAACCAGCGTCTAACGAACAGGAGACGTACAATAACAACATGACCGGACGTCCGCTGGTGGAAACCGCACGCAACACGATGCTCTTTAGTGAGATCGTTACGCTTGCCGTGGATTCTTTCCGCACCAGCAAGTGGCGCTTCGCGCTGACGGCTCTGGGCATGGTGATCGGCACGGCTTCGCTGATTGTCGTCGTGACGATTGGCCTTACCGGCAAGCAATACGTCATGAACCAGATTCAGGGAATTGGCGCGAACATGGTTTACGCATATTACGAAGGCGGCAGCAATTCTTCCATCAGCACCGGTACCAGAGACGATTTGACCATGGAAGACCTGAGGGCAGTGCAGCAGGAGGTGCCGGGAATCCAGGCGGCTTCGCCGATGGTTGAAATCCATGATCGCGTGAGCGTAGGCGCCGGGAGGGAACGCGACATACAGGTGCTGGGCGTTTCTACCCAATACTCCACGGTGCGGAATCTTGAGATCCTGGCGGGACGTTTCTTTGATGAAGAAGATTCGATGTCGCGAGCGCATGTGGCGGCCGTGACGCAGCAGTTTGCGCAGCGGGTCTACCAGAGCCAGAGCGCGGCCGTGGGAAAAGACATCAAGATCAACGGCCTTCCTTTCGTGATCATTGGCACCTTCCGTGAGCGAGTTGAGACCTTTGGTCAATCGGAAATCTCCGGCGACACCGTGCTCATTCCTTATAACGTGGCGCGATATTTCACTGGCAATGACGCGGTGAAACAGGTCTTCTTTTCCGTCTCTGACGCAGGCGAGGTCACGCACGCCACAGAAATGATCAAGCAAGTGCTGCAGTCGCGGCACCGGCCGCAGTCAGTTTATCGCGTGGAAAACCTCACGCAGTTGCTTGCGGTGGCTTCCAGGGCAGCCAATGGACTTACGCTGATGCTGCTGGCAATTTCTTTGCTGGTGCTGATTGTGAGCGGCGTGGGAATCATGAATATCATGCTGGCCAACGTCCGGACACGCATTCGCGAAATCGGCATACGCAAGGCGATTGGCGCAACGAGCCGTGAAATCCGCCTGCAATTTTTGACCGAAGCGGTCCTGATCTCACTGACCGGCGGCGTCGTAGGCACGATCCTCGGGCTGGCACTTCCTTTCTCTGTGCGCTTTCTTACTGAATATCGAATTCCGATTTCCGGACTCTCCGCCATCATCGCTATTATTGTTGCGGTACTGGTGGGGGTCATCTTTGGAACGCTGCCGGCTACGCGAGCAGCACAGTTGGATCCGGTGGAAGCTCTGCATTACGAATGAGCTTTTGCAACCCCATCAAGGCGAGGGGACGCTGCCATCGCGAAATTGCCAGATTCGATAAAAAAATATAGCCGGGAATTTCGCGCATAATACGGATCATTTGAAGCAGTAGGTTCGCGTGTTATTTCTCTTATTGGTAGATAAAGATGAATATCTTCTAATGGCAGGAAGAGCACAAGGGTAAGTATGCGAGTGCCACTCACATTTCACAGCGAGCGAATTGATGGACATTGACTTCATCGGATCGCGCGAGGCAGAAAAAGCCCGCCTTTCGGCGGGCTTTAGTAACCAAACTATAATCCATCTACTGCACCGGGTTTCCATCCGCATCTATCTTGTGGATCTCGCCTAGGTTCAGCTCGCGGATGCCAGCTTCCACCTTGCTCATATCGCCAACGACCACCCAAATCAAGTGATCGGGCAGGATGAATTTCTTGGCGATCTCATTTGCGGACTCCGGCGTCAGCGACATCGCCTTTTGGGTAAACGTATTGAAGTAGTCCTCCGGCAAGCCGTATTGCAGGATCTGACTATAAGCTCCGGCAAGTTGCTGCACGGTTTCAAAACTACCGGGCAGGCCGAGCGTGGCATTGTCCTGCTCGTCTTTCAGTTCCTTTTCCACGATAGGCTTGCCGCCGGCGATGTCCTTGTATTCCTTGACCAGTTCTGCCAGGGATTCCTTAGTCTTGTCAGTTTCCACAGGCGAGATGCTCAGGTAAGGGCGCTGGCCGCGCGCCGCAGGGATCGCGCTGAAGACACCGTATGACCAGTGCTTGTCTTCACGCAGGTTCATGTTAATGCGCGAGCCGAAGCTGCCGCCGAAAACGTCATTCACCAGTTGCAGTGCGACCGCGTCAGGATCGTTGCGCGGCGGGGCCAGTTGCGCGCCAAAGATGATGCTTTGCTTGGAATCAGGACGGTCGATCAGGTAAACGACATTCTTTTCCGGCTCCGGCACTTTTGTGACGTTCTTCTTTGGCACGTCGCCCGGCTTCCATCCGGCAAAAAGTTTCTCCAACTTGGGTTTGATGGCGTCCAGAGTGGTATCCCCCACAATCAGCAGCGTAGCGTTGTTGGGCTTGAACCATGTGTCATGCCACTTGGCCAGGTCTTCACGCGTGAGCTTGCTTACGCTGGCTTCAGTTCCGCTACCGGTAAAAGGCAATGAATAAGGATGCCCTTTGCCATAAAGAAGCTGCGGCACCACGCGCAGGGCCATCGTCTGCGGCTGAACTTTTTCACGCCGGATAATGGCAATGCGGTCCTGTTGCAGCCGCGCAAACTCCTTCTGTGGAAACGCCGGATGCAGAATGAGGTCGGCATAGATATCAAGCGCTTTATCCATGGTGAGCGCCAGCGTGTTCAGGTTGACGAAGGCCCAGTCAAGGTTCGCTCCGGCGCCAAAGTTTGCGCTGAGCGATTCCAGTTCTTCACCTATCTTGAGTGAGTCGCGCGTGGGCGTGCCTTCTTCCAGCATGCGCTGTGAGAAGCTGGCTGTGCCGGGAGCGCTGGATGGATCGGCGGCATATCCGCTATCCACCAGCAGTGAGAAGTTTACGACTGGCGCTGTGTGCCGCTCTGCCAGCACAATCTTCAGCCCATTGGAAAGCGTTGCTTTCTGCATGGGCGGCAGCTTGAGTGACATAGGTTCACCCGTGGCCGGCGGCTTGGAGCGATCTAGTTTGGCGTCAGTTTTCAGGTTAGAAGGATAGGGCTGCACTTCAAGAACATAGTCGCCGTCGCTAAGCCAGTCGTTAGCCGCTTTTTTTACTGTGGCAGGGGTGGCGGCTTGTATCCACTTGAGATAGTCCTTGTAGCAGTCAGGATTGCCGGTAAAGGTCTGGCAGCGGGCCAGAAGATCACTCTTTCCGCCAAAGCCACCAATGCGCTCCACAATGCGCGCATAGTTGCCAAAGATCTGTGTCTTGGCCAATTGTAGTTCAGCTTCTGTAGGACCATTCTTCAGGAAGTTTTTCAGTTCTTCATCAGCGGCTTTCTCAGAGTTGCGGAAGTTTGCCTGGGCTTTTTGCAGGTCCTGATCGGGCTTGGCCGTGATGGTGAAATCAAACTGGCCGCCGATCTCGTTTGTGTCGTCAGAAGCGGTGGCGCTGGTGGCAGTCTGGTCTTTATAGACAAGGCGCTTGTAAAGCCGGGAAGTTTTTCCGCGGCCCAGCACCTGCGCCGCCAGATCAAGCTGCGCTTCTTCCGGGGAGCCATATTGCGGAACATTCCATATGCGGTAAAGCCGCGCTTGCGGGACGCGGTCCTGCACCCAGCCACGATGCGTGCCGGTACGCTTGGCAACCCACGTTTCCTGCTTGGCAATCGGAGGGCCGGGAGGAATCTCACCGTAATATTTTTCAACTTTCTGGCGCGCAACTTCAGGAGTGATATCGCCGGCGATCACCAGCGTAGTGTTGTTGGGCCCATAATAAGTCTTGAACCACTCCTGCACGTCAGTCATGGCGGCGTCGTCAAGGTCCTTCATTTCGCCAATAACAGTCCATGAATAAGGATGGCCCGCCGGATAGGTATTCTTAGTAACCAACTCTTCAACTACACCATAGGGTTGGTTTTCACCCTGGCGCTTTTCGTTCTGCACCACGCCGCGCTGCAGGTCGAGCTTCTTCTGGTCGAGCACCGGCAGCAGGTGGCCCATGCGGTCGCTTTCGGCAAAAAGCGCATAGTCCAGCATGGAAGTAGGCACGTTCTCAAAATAATTGGTGCGATCGTTATTGGTAGTGCCATTCAGGTTGGTGGCGCCGATGCGTTCCAGCGCATTGAGAAAAGTAGTATTAAAGTTCTCACTTCCGCTGAACATCAGGTGTTCAAACAAGTGAGCAAAGCCGGTCTTGCCCGGCTTCTCATTCTTGGATCCCACGTGATACCAGGTGTTCACGGCCACGATCGGCGCTTTATGGTCCTCATGCACCAGGACCGTCAGTCCGTTCTTCAAAACAAACTTTGTGTACTTAATGTCAGGTATGGGGATTTGCGGGGATTTTGCCGCGGAGTGCGCGGCTGCCTTTGGCGCAGGATCCGCCGCTGGCTTGGTCGGAGCGCTCTGGCTGAAAGAACTGGTGCCGATCAGGACAACTACCAGGTACAGGCCGGCGATTGTATGCATGAACTTGCTTCTCAAGGTGCCTCCATGTTGAATAACCATGTTGAATAACAGAGATAAGTTGGACCTGCGGCGGCAATCATGCCGGCGCGATTGGTTTCAAAAATCCCACAAAAGGTCTGGCTCCCCGCTGACGCAGCTCTCTCCAAAAACATGTGTGAGAGAAAAAAGCGTAGCAAAGATTGTCGGGCTTCAAGGGGTGCTGCGCATAATCATACCAGCGCAGGCGGCATATTTTATGCCTCTTTGCAGATGTTTTTGGCCTTTATCTGGCTTTCGCAGTTATAACCATCTAACGTTGCCGTGGCGCGCGAGTCTAAAGTCAATGTAGGAGTGTTTCTGTCGGCTTAGCGTGGCGGCTCTGTCACTACAAAGGCTTTTGGATATCAGAGTCGTTAGCGCGACGATTCGTGTTACGAGCCAGGAAAAACTTTTTCCATCGCGACTGCAATGCCCCGCGCCGTGATGTTGCATTCTTCTGCCGTGATAATAAACGGCGGAGCGAGCAGGATGTGATCGCCGTGCACTCCGTCCACCCAGCCTTGCGTTGGATAGGTGAGCACACCCTGGTCTATGGCAGCCTGAAAAATTTTGCCGGCAATGTTCTCTTCGCGCGGGAACTGCGCGCGGGCGTTCTTATCTTTTACGAACTCGATACCTGCCAGCAAACCGAGGCCGCGAACATCGCCCACGTGACGGTGTTGTTTGAGGGGCTCAAGCGCGGCAAAAAGTTCGCGACTCGCTGCCGGCACTCGCGTAAATAGCTTCTGCTCTTGCAGGATATCGAGCACCGCATTGCCTGCCGCCATCGAGACCGGATGGTTCTGGTAGGTGAAGCCATGCTGAAAAGCGCCGGAGCCGCTTTCGATGGCTTCCACCACGCGCGGCGCGACAATCACTCCACCCAGTGGAGCATAGCCACTGGCCGCGCCCTTGCCGAACGTAATCATGTCCGGCTCAACGCGCCAGTGATCCACCGCGAAGGGCTTGCCGGTTCGGCCTATGCCGGTCATTGCCTCATCGGCGATGAGAAGCACATCGTGCTGACCACAGATTTCGGCAATCCGCTGAACATAGCCATCGGGCGGAACGGCTGCGCCCAGTGTCGCGCCGACTACGGGCTCGAAGATAAATGCCGCGATAGATTTTTCGCGATCCTCGCGCAGCAGGATTTCCAGTTCTTCGGCGCAGGCCAGCCTGCATTCAGGGAACCGCAATCCCAGGGGGCAATGCCGGCAAAAGCACGGATCAACGTGTCCCCACTCCAGGAGCAGCGGCTGGTAGGGCTCACGCCGGGCCATGTTGCCGCTCATGGCCATGGCGCCGAGCGTGCTGCCGTGATAACTCTGCCGCCGGCTGACCACGCGAAAGCGTTGCGGCTGGCCTCGCTCCAGAAAATGCTGGCGTGCCAGCTTGATGGCGGTCTCATTGGCCTCAGACCCACCCGAACAGAAATAGATGCGGCCTCCGCGGCGCATAGCTTCAGGAGCTAGTGCAAGCAGACGCGCAGCAAGTCTTTCGGCTGTTGCGGTATGAAACTGGGAGCTGTGCGCAAAAGCAAGCTGTGAAGCCTGTTCGGCCATCGCCCTTGCGACAGAAGCCAGGCCATGCCCGATGTTTACGACCGCAGCCTGACCCACTGCGTCCAGATATCTTCTGCCGTCAGCGGCGGTAATCCAGCAGCCTTCTCCACGCACAGCAATGGGGTATTGCTTTTTGAAATTACGCGGAAAGAGCGCTGCATCATTCGGCACGGCGTGAGGATTTTAGCAGAGCGGCGGACGACCGTCAGTCAACAGGCTCAAACAGATCTCTGCTGCGGTGCTCCATGATCGTATCCAGCCCGTCGATGACATATTGCTTGAAGTATGGCGCATTGCGATGGGCTTCCAGCGCCGCAGCATCCTTATATTGCTCATAGAAAAGGAACTTGCGCGGGTCTTCTGTGGACTGGTGTCCGATGTACAGCAGGCAACCAGGCTCCTTGCGCGAATGTTCCTGCAGGATTTGGATGTACTCACGGCACTTCGCTTCTGTGCCGGGCTTCAGCAGCATGTCAACTTTTAGAACGATCATTTTGAATCACCTTCCACAAACCGGTAGCTGGCATGGCAGTCATAATCAATGCCATGTTCTTTCTTTAATTCCTGAATGTAGTGGAGCGTGGTTTGCGCGTGCGGCCCAACACCATCATTTGTATGCAGCAGCATCTCTTCCAGGCAACTGGTCACGCTCATGCGTTTGTGCTTTGCCAGGTCCTGGAGCAGGGCGGCAAGGCGTTTCTCCAGTCGCACCGGCACGTCCACCCGCTCAATCTTGATCGGCGGCCCAGCGTTGAAGATATGGTGCCCGAACGAGAGATGGTATCCATTCAGATCGCGCACGCCGTAGTCTCTGATTCCATAATCCCTGTCGGTAATCTCCGCTGTGACTTCAACGCCCTTAGCGCGATGGAATGCGTAGAGCTGGTCCGCGTCGCCGACGAGAAAGGTCACGGAACATCCCTTGGGACTGGGCGTTCCCTTCTGCAAGAACATCTGCACCTTGCCAAGGTTCACGCCCGCGAAAGTCGGCGGATCACCACCCCATGTGAACGTCAGTTTGAAGCCTAACTTTTTTGTGTAAAAGTCTATGGCGGCGGGGATGTCGCTGACTGCCAGTACCGCATGGACTTGATCGCATTCCACAAAGGGAGGGGCCGAGGCCGTCATGGCGTTCTCCTCTTAAACTATTTTAAATTTGGGTCTGTTTTGTACAAAAAAGCAAGTCCCACCACGGATGAACACGGATGACACGGATTTATTAATTCAAATGGTTTTATCGAACTTTTTTTGATCCGTGTAAATCAGTGTCATCTGTGGTGAGGTTTGGGGTTTTTGTGCAAAGCCATTTGGGTCCATTATTTCGCTTTTGCGCCTTTTACCGGAGCAGCTTTCTCAGCCGGGCCAATGATCGCGGCTTCGAATTCCGGCAGAAGCATGGTCTGATCGCGCTCAGGACCGGTGGAAACCATCCCGATCTTAGCTCCGCTCTCGCGCTCAATGAATCGCAGGTATTCCTGCGCTTTCTTCGGCAGATCGTCAAAGCTGGCCGCGCCTTCAGTAGATTTCTTCCAGCCCGGCATTTTTTCATAGATGGGTTGCACCTGCTCAAAGCCGGTGGCCAGCGCAGGGATGGAATCCATTTTCTTGCCCTTGACCTTGTAGCCCACGCAGACGGGGACTTCATCGAGCACGTCCAGCACGTCCAGCTTTGTCACCACCCACCAGTTCACGCCGTTGATCATTTGCGCATAGCGGAGAAGCGGCAGGTCAATCCAGCCGCAACGGCGGGGGCGTCCGGTGACCGCGCCGTATTCATTGCCACGCGCGCGAAGCTGATCGGCAACCGGTCCTTCAACCTCACTAGGGAAGGGACCGCCGCCCACGCGGGTGCAGTACGCCTTGGTCACGCCGATCACATTTTGAATCGCGTTTGGAGGTACGCCGGTGCCGGTGGCCGCGCCGCCCGCGGTGCAGCTTGATGACGTAACAAAAGGATACGTTCCGTGGTCGATATCAAGCATGGTAGCTTGCGCGCCCTCAAACATCACCGACCCGCCTTCCGCCAGCGCCTGGTTCAGCAGCACAGCAGTATCGGCCACGAAGGGCGCAATCTGTTTGGCGGCTTCTGCGTATTCGGCGTACATGCTGTCGGCGTCGAGCGGGTCGGAATTGAAGAGCGCGTGCGCGATCATGTTTTTCTCGCGGCAGGCGTTTTCAATCGTTGACTTGAGCAGCGTGGAGTCCAGCAGGTCGGCCACACGCAGCCCGCGGCGTCCCATCTTGTCTTCATACGCCGGACCGATTCCGCGCGATGTGGTGCCAATCTTCACGCGTCCCGGGGCATTCTCCGCTCCCATCTCAATCATGCGGTGGTAGGGCAGGATCACGTGGGCGCGGTTAGAAACGAATAGGTTGCCATCCACTTGCACGCCAGCTTCGCGCAGCATCTTTACTTCCTTCAGGAAGGCCAGCGGGTCAAGCACTACGCCGTTGCCGATGACCGAGCGGCAGCCTTTGCGCAGCACGCCACAGGGAACAAGCTGCAGCACAAATTTTTTGCCCTTGATAATGACGGTGTGCCCGGCGTTATGCCCTCCGGCATAACGGGCCACCACGGAGAAATTGTGCGACAGTACGTCGACAATTTTGCCTTTGCCTTCGTCGCCCCACTGGGCGCCTACGATCACTGCTGTCCTGCCGCGCTTCACTGGAAATGCACACTCCTCGCCCGTAACAATTTTTCACAGACTAAAAAAATGATCCTGGGAAATCTAGACGGGAAAGTTTCTGTTACTTATAGATTTTAACAGAGAAGCCTCGTATTCGCAGATGTGGAATCATGGCCTCTTTCATCGTCGCGTTGACTAATCTTTGCCGTACTTTGTAAAACTTTGGTTCTTTCAGAGTGCCTGCTCTTCTATCATCTTCCATATCAGCCTGACTATAAAGGCTCAGGGGACCTGTTCGCAGTTGAATTGAAAACGTCGGATCGGAGGAGTTATGAGAATCGCTCTCATCATGATGTTTTTGGCCGTATCCGCATTTGTCCAGGACGAGCCTCCTGTCCCGGCAGCTTGCGGCCGTAAAGATACAAACTTCAAAGTTAAGCTGGATGAGTCCAGACACGCGATCGCGCAAGCCGAACCCGGAAAAGCGCGGGTTTACTTCATTCAGGATGTTGGCCGGATAAGCTGCCTGGGAGGTTGCTTTAAAACAAAAATTGGGGTGAACGGAACCTGGGTTGGCGCCAATCAGCGCAACTCCTATTTCTCAATCTCCGTGGAACCGGGCGAGCACCATATGTGCGCGAACACAGGATCAGTAATAGCGCTTGCGCATTTCACTGCTGAAGCAGGAAAGGTCTATTACTTCCGCGTCCGGGCTTTTAATACGGACCAATGGATCTTCGATTTTGACCCCATCGATAGTGATCAGGCCGAGTATCTAATTGCTTCTTATCCGTTGAGCGTTTCGCGCCCAAATCCGTAAGCAGTAAAAGCCATTGCGCGCTGCGAAACACGGAATCGCGCCCTAATTGGACGCGATTCCAAAGAAGCATTATTGTGCCTTCGCACAATTCAACATCCACTTGGTCCCGAATTGGTCCGTGAACATGGCAAAACGTTTGGCCCAGGGAGTTTCCTGCGGCGGCTGTATGGTTTTGCCTTTTTCGCTGAGCGCAGCAAACAATTTATCTGCCTCCTGTACAGATTCACACTGTATGCAAACAAAATAGTTATCGCCGGCGTTGAACGCCATTCCCGGCATATTGTCTGAGGCCAGCAAAACCGCGGCGCCCTTGCTGATTCTGGCGTGGGCAATCCGGTCTTTGGCATCCGGTGGCACATTGCCGCCCATATCGCCGAACGTTATCAGTTGCAGTTCAGAGCCAAGGCATTTCTGGTAAAACGTCATTGCCTCGCGACAGTTTCCATTAAAGATGAGATATGCGCTGATTTCCTTCATGGTCCACTCCATTTTTAGTTTTAATGACTGACGAAATGAATTATGTTGTTGGCAACACTAACTCCGCAGCGGGATAAGGGCACACGGTCGATTTTCGCGCAGCTACAGTCCTCCACACAACAGCAAGCCGCGTTGCTTGAATTTGCTTCGCGTATACTTGCAGGTGGGAGACTGAAAGCCATGCTCTCATCGCAACACCGTTCCCGCACCTTCCAGCCTGCTCAACGGTTGATCTTTCCCTATCTGCTTGCGATTGTCCTGCTGTTGAATGGATGCGGCATGGGCAGCAAAAATCCGCCGCCAATGGCCACAGCCGGCTTTGCCTTTGTAACCAATTCAGGTTCCGGCTCTGTTTCTGCATTGGCCATGGATAGTTCCGGCGCTCTTTCACTCATTGCCGGTTCTCCGTTTCCGGCGGGCGCCGGCGCAGAGTTCCTCACATTTGATTCAGTGCATAAGTTTCTCTTTGTGAGCAACCAGAATGCGAACACAGTCTCAGCATTTTCAGTAAGTACCGGCACTGGCCAGCTTACCGCTGTGCCCGGCTCTCCGTTTGCCACCGGCGCACGACCCATTGGGATTGCCGTTGATCCAGCGGGAAAATTTGTTTTTGTAGCGAACCAGGCGGCGGACAGCATTTCCGCTTTCAGCATCGGTGCAAACGGCTCGCTGGCTCCTGTTGCAGGATCACCGTTCACCGTCGGCAATCCCTATGGACTGGCTGTGAATGTAGCGGGGACGGTATTGTTCGCCAACAATTTCCCTGATTCTTCAATCTCTGATCTCAACACTGTCTCCGCGTTCCAGATTGGAGCCAACGGCGCTTTAACCTCCGTTGCCGGCTCTCCATTTCCGACCTCAAGCACCGCAGGCTTTGCGTCTGCAATCGGACTCGCCGCCGATCCCGCGGGAAAATTCCTGTTTGTTGGCGATCACATGGCCCAATCCATTGTCCCATTCAACATCACTGCCACAGGGGCTTTGACGCCGGTTTCCGCGCTGCCCGCTGCCGCGCCCGCTTGCTCTGTTTCCTGCCACAATAATCCGTTGCGGCTGGCGGTCCATCCCAATGATCAGTTCGTTTACGCGACGAACGTGCAGGCCGGAACCGTGTCCGCGTTCAAAATAACAAATGGCGCGCTCTCTTCGATTGCAGATGTTCCGGCCGGCCAGCATCCATTTGGCGTGGCGCTTGATCCCGCAGGGCAGTTTTTGTTTGCGGTCAACAAAGCTGATAACACCGTGTCTGCCTACGCCGTGAATTCTTCAACCGGCATGCTTTCTCCACTGAGCGGCTCGCCCTTTTCTGGAAACTTGAATGCGCCCACGGACATTGTGGTAATAGCTAAAAAATAAACGGCAGGAACAGTTTTGCATCTGCTGGGTTTGCATTTGTTCATGCGCGCGAGCGCCTGTGGCAGGGCGAATTGTTACGCGTCCCAGCAGCAAAAGTGACAGTTCTGGGATTTACGTGCCGAATCTTTCGGCCGCACGCGCGCGTGCTTTAGCGGCCTCTTCTTCCCGGTTCTTGGGCGGCGCGGTGGTTTCCAAAGAGCGCAGCAGCCGGTTTGAGATAGCGGCGATTTCATCAATCGCTGTTTGAAACGCCGCCTCATTGGCCTTGGACGGCTTGTTAAAGCCGGTGATCTTTCTTACGAACTGAAGCGAAGCTGCCTGCACTTCTTCCTTAGTCACTGGCGGATCAAAGTTAAAAAGCGTTTTGATGTTTCTGCACATCTCTCAATCCTTAGGGATTTGGCTTGCGGCCGTTGGCCGGGCACGAACATGATTGTCCTAATGTTCGCGCACTTTAATTTAGATTCGATGGAGCCGCCTACCGGCTCACGATTTCATGCCCTAGGCCGCGCGGGCTACGCTCGCCGCCGTGCCAAGACGAAACTTCTTAACCGCCAGAGTTCCCGCCACAATGAAGAGCACCAGCAGAATGCCCTGGGCAATCGCAAACGGAGGCTCATTTCCATTTGGCGCGAGCGCGTGGAGTGACGGGATCTTCAGGAAGCTCTGCGCGATCAGCACGAAGCAATTAAAGTACAGAGCGATCACAGCGGTGATCACGTAGAGCGCCCGCCATTTACCCGCCATGTGAAATGAATAACGCGCAGGGATCGTGATAGCAAGGACTATCAGGGACAGAATCCCAAGGATGATGCCGGGCGTCACGTGTTCAAACGGAAATCCGAAGCCGGTCAGGCTGGTCAGGGCAGTGGTCGCAAGAAAGAGCGCGGTCATGCCGTCAAGCCGCTTGGCGCCGAACATCCCGAACAAAACAATCAGGCCGGAGACGATGCCAATCAGGCTGATGACGACGTGGATCAACGTGTAGGTTGCCAGAGACATGCCGAAGACCATGGGAACCTCCCCTCGCAAAATTGCGATCTGAAATGGTACGACTCCGCGCAGCAAATTGCCACCAGAGACGGGCCGTGCGCATGCGGGCTTTGCATAGCGAAGGTGCGAAAGGATACCCTTATCGGCGATGCTTCCTTTCAAACTGATTTATACCGACGACTACTATCTGCCCATCGGCGCGCATGTTTTCCCGGCGGAAAAATACCGGATGATCCATAAGCGGCTGCTGGAGAGCGGCGTGGCCGAGCCGGGAGATTTCATCACGCCCAAGCCGGCGCATGATGAAGATATTCTGCTGGTGCATACGCGAGAATACGTGCACAAGCTGAAGACCGGCACGCTCTCAGCCCAGGAAGAGTTGCAGATGGAGGTGCCGTACTCGCCGGAGCTGGTGAAGGCGTTCTGGCTGGCCGCGGGCGGATCGATCCTGGCGGCGGACATGGCGCTGCGCGACGGCGTCGCGTGCAACATTGGCGGAGGATTTCATCACGCCATGCCGGACCACGGCGAGGGCTTCTGCGTGATCCACGATGTGGCTGTCGCCATCAAGCGCATGCACCAGGAAGGCAAGATCGATCGCGCGATGACCGTCGATTGCGACGTGCATAACGGCAATGGCACGGCGGTAATTTTTCCCCCCAAGATCAGGCCCGGCCATCCGCTGCCGAGCGCCAGCGCAAGCAGCCGCGACATTCATACAAAGCACGAAGACCACTTTGCTCATCCCGTGGGCGAGCTGGATGTGTTTACGATCTCGCTGCACCAGGCGCACAACTATCCGGTGGTGAAGCCGCCGTCGTCGATTGACATTAATTTGCCCGATGGGACGAACGATGACGAATATCTGGGCTGGCTCGATCAGTCGCTAAGCTCGGCGTTCCGGCATTTTTCGCCGGAGCTGCTCTGCTACATGGCCGGCGCAGATCCATATAAAGAAGATCAGCTTGGCGGGCTGGCAATGACCATCGACGGGTTGAAGAAGCGCGATGAGTTGGTGATGCGCGTGGCCAAAGAGCATAACGTCCCGGTGATGGTGACGTATGCCGGCGGATATGCGCGGCACGTGGAAGATACGGTGACGATCCACTGCAACACCGTACTGGCGGCGAAGGAGATTTTTACAACGTAGACCTGGGCTGGAGGGAGACACATCCTATGCGTTGGCTGTGCTTTGTAGTTCTGTCATGTGCGGTTGCGTGCGCCCAGACGCCCGCGGACACAAACCCTTTCCAAAATCACGATCCTGAGAAAACCCTGATCACGGACGACGATGTGACGCTTTTCTGGAAAGCCTATGACCATTGGAAAAATGATTTGAAAGGCGATCCAGCA
Organism: Terriglobia bacterium; assembly: GCA_020072645.1. Classification (NCBI taxonomy): domain Bacteria; kingdom Pseudomonadati; phylum Acidobacteriota; class Terriglobia; species Terriglobia bacterium. Next base: position 103,234 of record JAIQGK010000013.1, on the reverse strand, counting down.
AAGCTCCCCGAAGCGCTGCAGACGGGATACCTCGATAAAGGTTCACAAGGCGTGAAGGACTTTATGGCTGGGAGGATCGAAAACGCTAAGCACTTGAGCGCGGTCGTGCTGAAATACCAGCCCGCTTACGAAAGTGCGCGGCGCAACAATGCCAAGATCCAAGGCCTGCTGCCGGAGATCCGAGGGAACTTTGTCAAGCTGAAGCAGCTTTATCCGGATGCCATCTTTCCGCCGGTTTATTTCGTAATCGGGGCCCTGAGTACAGGAGGGACGCAGAGCAGGCATGGACTGATCATCGGGGCGGAGATGTTGTCCGGCGAAAATCCATATTCCATCGAACTCGATGGCGTGGGGTTGGTGATGCACGAACTCGCGCATTATCAGCAGAAGCATCCCGATAACGACCTGTTGGCCAAATGCATGCGCGAGGGCACAGCTGATTTTGTGGCCGAACTGGTGAGCGGCCACAACCTCGACGCGCGCATCAAGGTTTACGGAGATTCGCACGAGGAACAGCTCTGGATCAAGTTTCAGCGGGACATCAGCCGGAATGAGAATCTGGATGATTGGCTCTACAACGGCGGAAAAGAAGGCCTCAAGTTCCCGCCCGACCTGGGCTATTACGTGGGATATAAGATTTCCCAGGCGCTGTATGAGTCAGCTAAAGACAAGAGCACGGCCCTGAGAATGATTATTGAAATGCGCGATCCGCAGAAAATTTATGAGCTGAGCGGCTACGGCAAGCGCTTCAGCAATCAGGCGGTGAATTAGATGAAGTTGCAACTCGTCCGCCATGCCACGCTATTGCTGGATTATGCGGGGATGAAGGTCCTGGTTGATCCGATGCTGAGCGAAGCGGGAGCCATGGCGGCCATTCAGAATTCGCCGCAGCCGCGGCCGAATCCGCTGGTGCCGCTGCCGTTTCCCGTCGAACAAGTCCTTGATGGCGTGCAACTGGTGCTGGTAACGCATACGCATCGCGACCACTGGGACGATGCGGCGATCCAGCTTGTGCCCAAAGACCTGCCGCTGCTGTGCCAGCCGGAGGACATGCACAAGATGGAAGCAGTGCATTTTGTGAATGCCTCGCCGGTGCATGATATGAAGCACTGGAGCCACATCTGCATTACGCGCACGCCGGCGCAGCATGGATCGGGAGAGATTGCGCGTGCCATGGCGCCTTCCAGTGGATACGTGCTCACCAGCGCAGGCGAGCCTACGCTTTACATCACCGGCGACACCATCTGGTATGACCAGGTGGCAGAGACGATCAAACAATTCAGCCCCCAGGTGATTGTGGCGAATGCCGGCGCAGCGCAGTTTCTGCATGGCGATCCCATTACCATGACAGCCGGAGACGTTGTCCGCGTCTGCCGGGCAGCGCCGCGTGCGCAGGTGATCGCAGTCCACATGGAAGCCATCAATCACTGCTTGCTCACGCGGGAAGAACTGGCCAAGAAGGCGGAGAGCGCGGGCGTGCGGGTGATCATCCCTGATGATGGTGAAGAGATGCAGTGCGGGTAAAACATTTCGCCGCAGATCTGCGCAAATGCACGCAGATAAAAAACAAAGTTAGCCGCGATCACGCGAATCAACGCGAATGGATTGCAGTAAAGATGCGGAGCAGGTCCGCTGCAGACCCGCTGATAAGAACTCCTTGAGGCTGTCTTTTCTCTCGAAACAATACCCTCATGCAACTGACGCAGGGGGTTAAGGCTACTGGAGCCTCGTCTGTAACTTTTTGTGAAGTAGAGAATCTTACGTAAAGCAGAGGGAGAAAAAATCCAGAGCTGCACAACTCTTTTGGGCCTTAAGGGTTCCTACCTAGGAGAGCAAAAGCCATGAAATGCGAAATCTGCAAAACCATCGAGAAACTTGGACTTGATCCGGCAACGCATGATTCATGGATGTGCGCGGATTCCAAATCTCCCAGGCTGGCGCTGAACAAGACGCAGACAGCGGCCCATCACTTCTTTCACGCACTGAGCGCGCTTTTTCAGGCGAAGTGGCACCATGCCGGCCACAGGCTATGGCAGCGGGCACAGTACGTGACGCTGGGACTCTAAATTAAAGATCTCGACTTTCGTATTTATTTTGCTATAATCGAAAGTGCTCTAGCGGTATATCCGCGAACTCCAGTGACAAGACGCAACGGTAACCGCCGTTGCGTTTTGTCATTTTGGGGTGCGACCCTCTGCCGATTCTTGGGTGGAATTGAGTGTACATAGGGGGAGGGTGGGCGTGCGTAGCGCGCCTAATCGACGGAATCGCACGTAATCGCCGACATCGCCGGGATCGGAAAAGAAAGGACTTACCGCGGATGAGCGCGGATTTTCACGGATCGGAAAGAAGACTTACCACTGATAACACTGATTCAAGAATGGAGAATTCGCTTCTGTTTGGTTCGCCTTCGTACTATTTACGCGAAGGTCCCGAAGACGGGCAGCGCTTGCCCGTGGCAAGGCCAAGAAGCTCGAGAAGGTTTACAATTTGAGCAATCAGGCAAAGGCGAGAACCAGCAGCACAGAACCAGCAGAGGCCAACGAATCTATGGACTCCTCGATCATCCGCCAACTCAGGAAAATTGCAGGCAAAGATGCGGTATTGGACCGCCCGGAAGAGCTGATGCTCTATGAGTATGACGCGGGCGTGGACAAGCACCGGCCCGGCGCGGTGGTGTTTGCCCAAACCACGCAGCAGGTGTCGCAGGTGATGAAGCTGGCGAGCGACAAGAAGATTCCCGTGGTTCCGCGAGGCGCGGGCACGGGACTAAGCGGCGGCGCCATCGCGCGGCGCGAGGCGATTGTGCTTTCACTGGCGCGGATGAACAAGATCCTGGAAATTGACGTTCCGAACCAGCGCGCCGTGGTCCAGCCGGGCGTGGTGAACCTGGAACTGAGCAACGCGACCACAAAATTCGGCTATTACTATGCGCCTGATCCTTCCAGCCAGAAAGCATGCACCATCGGCGGCAACGTGGCGGAAAATTCCGGCGGCCCGCATACCTTGGCGCTGGGCGTGACGGTGAATCACGTCACGGGACTCGAAGTGGTGCTCCCGGACGGAAAAGTGATTGAGCTGGGTGGCAAAGCACAGGACTCTACGGGGCTCGACCTCACAGGATTTTTTGTGGGCTCGGAAGGCACCATGGGCGTGGTTACCCGAATCACCGTGAAGCTGACCAAGCTGCCGGAGCACGTGACGACGCTGCTGGCGATTTATAACACTGTGGAAGACGCCGCTAATACGGTTGTCGCGATCACGCAAAGCGGAGTAACACCGGCGGCGCTGGAAATGCTGGATGGCTGGATGGTGCGTTGCGTTGAAGCCAACGTCCACGCCGGATATCCGGAGGACGCAGCGGCGGTGTTGCTGATTGAGCTTGAGGGCATGCGCGAAACAGTGAACGAGCAAGCCGAGGCGGTAAGCGCTGTTTGCATGCAGCAGAAGGCCCGCGAAGTGCGCCACGCCAAAGACGAGAAACAGCGCCAGCTCTTATGGCTGGGACGCAAAACCGCGTTTGGCGCCGTGGGTCGCGTTTCACCTTCTTATTACACGCAGGATGGCGTGATTCCCCGCACCAAGGTCCCGTACACGCTGGCCGAGATCGAACGCATCAGCAAACATTACGGGCTGGTTATCGGAAACGTGTTTCATGCGGGCGACGGCAACCTTCATCCGCTGATCCTGTTTGATAGCCGCGATCCCAGGCAGACGGAAAACAGCCGCAAGGCCGCTAAGGAAATCATGGCGTGCTGCCTGAAGTTTGGCGGATCGATTACTGGCGAGCACGGCGTGGGTCTGGAAAAAATGAGTTTGATGACGGCGATGTTTACCGAGGACGATCTTGAGGTCATGGTGCGGCTGCGCAATGCCTTCAATCCGGAGTCGATCCTGAACCCGCAGAAGATGATCCCTGATCTGCACTTCTGCCGCGAAATTACCGGGCCGCTGCCCAAAGCCAAATTTGAGCCCGTGGCAGGATTGCCGGTATGAGCACCGTAACATCACCAGCTTCGGTTGATCGTGAACTGGCCGCGATTGTGGGCAACGCCAACGTCAAGCGCACAGACTTTGAGATTAACGGCATTGTTCCTTCCGTTGTGGTCTCTCCCGGCTCAGCCGATGAGGTTGGCGCGATTCTGCATTTGGCGAATAACCGCGATTTGATCGTGGCCCCTGCGGGCGGACTCACCAAGCAGCAGATTGGCTGCGTGCCGGAGCGAATCGACATTCTGCTGAGCACCACGCGCCTGAACAAGGTTGAAGAATATGATCCGGGCGACCTGACGATTGCAGTGCAGGCCGGCATGCCGTTTGCGGAAATGCAGCGGCAGTTGGGTGAACATCAGCAGTGGGTCCCGTGCGATGCGTCCAGTTTGGAGCACGCGACGATTGGCGGGCTGCTCGCTACGGGCGCGGCAGGGCCGCTCAAATCCACGTTCGGCCACATGCGCGACTTCTGCATTGGAGTCCAGTTCGTGACGGCCGATGGCAAAGTGGTAAAAGGCGGCGGACGCGTGGTGAAGAACGTCGCGGGTTATGATCTGATGAAGCTGCTTACCGGCAGCTACGGATCGCTGGCGGTAATCACGCGGGCCAACTTCAAAGTCTTTCCCCGGCCGCGGCAGACGCGGACGTTTGCCTGCTCATTCCATTCACTCGATGAAGCGCTGCAATTCCGCACGCGGCTCTTTCAGTCTCCGCTGACGCCCATGTGCATGGAAATTATTTCTCCGGGAGCTTCAGAGTATCTGCGCAACCAGGGAACGGTGCGCGATCCAGACCATTACTCGCCGGAGCAGCCCGTTTCACTGCCAGCCGTGGAGTGGCAGATTGTGCTGCGCGCAACGGGAAGCGACAACATCCTGGGCCGCTATGCCCGCGAACTTGGTTCGGCTGTCACTCGCACGCTGGAAGGCGCGGCTGAAGAAGAGTTCTGGGGATGGATTTCCCACTTTGAGGAAAGCGTGCTGGCACGGCACAGAAACGCCATGGTGCTGTACACGCATCTGGCCATCCAGAATGTTGGCCCGGCATTGCAGGCGCTGCAACGCGTGGCTCCGGATTACAACCTTATTCCTGCCGCCGTGGGCCGCGCCGCCACTGGTAACCTGGTGCTGGCGCTCATGCCGCTCTCGGTCGATCCGCCATCGGCCATGCAGTATGCCAACTGCGTTTCCGCGTTGCGCGGGATGCTGCCGCCTGGCTCGTCGGCTGAAGTGGCGCACTGCCCCAAAGAAGCCAAGCCTCACTTTGACGTTTGGGGCACGACGCCGACGGACGTGAAGATGATGCGCGCGGTGAAGCGGGCCATTGATCCGAAAAACATTTTGAACAGGGGAAGATTCATTGTCTGAGACCACCGCGTTCAAGCCGCATGTGCACGATCCTCATTTGCAGCCGCCTGCAAACCTTGCAAAGGATGCTCCGAGCTGGGAGCTGCTTTCCACGTGCGTCCATTGCGGGCTGTGCCTGAACCATTGTCCCACGTACAAAGTTCTGGGCATGGAGATGGATTCGCCGCGCGGCCGCATCTACCAGACATTGCAGGTGAATGAAGGCAAGATGCCGCTGGGGGATACGTTTGTCCAGCACATTGACCGCTGCCTGGGCTGCGTGGCCTGCGAGATCGCGTGCCCCTCCGGCGTGAAATATGGGCGCATTGTGGAGCGGGCGCGGGCGCAGATTGAACAGGGCTATAAGCGTCCGTTTATTCAGCGCGTGCTCCGGAGCTTTTTTTATAACAAGGTGATTCCGAATTTCCGTACCTTAAGTCTCGTGGCCAAGCTCATGCGTTTCTATCAAAGGTCAGGTTTGCAGACGCTGGTGCGGAAGTCTGGCCTGCTGAAGCTGCTGGGCGTAGCTGACCTGGACAAACTTTCTCCACAGATCGACAAGGAGTTTTTCTTCGGCGAGATTGGCAAGGTCTTTCCGGCAGTCGGCGCGAAGCGCGGCAAAGTGGCTTTCGTGGCAGGATGCATCAACAACGTCGCGTTCTCACACCTCAACCATGCCACGGTAAACGTGCTCACGCAGAACGGAATTGAAGTCCACATTCCCGATGGGCAGGGCTGCTGCGGCGCGTTGCATGCTCACGCCGGACTGCGGGAAGAAGCGCGCGAGCTGGCGCGGCATAACATCAATATCTTTCTGGGCGCCGACTATGACGCGATTGTGACCAACGCAGCTGGTTGTGGATCGAATATGAAGGAATATGACGACCTGCTGGAAAACGATCCGGCATACCTGGGCCGCGCGAAAGAATTCAAGGCCAAGATGAAAGACGTGACGGAATATCTGGCGGGAATCGGTTTGGTTGCGCCGAAAAGAAAAATCGGGCAGAAGGTGGCTTATCAGGATCCGTGCCATCTGGCCAATGCGCAGCGCATCCGCACGCAGCCACGCGAACTGCTGGCAGCCATTGGATGCGAACTGGTGGAATTGCCGCACTCTGACCAGTGCTGCGGCAGCGCCGGAGTGTATAACGTGGCGCAGAATGAGCTCTCGATGAAAATCCTGGAGAAGAAGATGGAAGACGTGACCTCCGTTTCTTCTGACATGCTGGCTACGGCGAACGTGGGGTGCATGATCCAGTTACGCGCCGGAGTGCAGCAGCGTGGGCTGCATACGCCGGTGAAGCATGTGATGGAACTGCTGGATGAGGCGTACTCGAGCAATTAGCAGCTAGCAGCTAGCAATTGGCAATCAGCCAAGGCGAGATGTGCAAGCAGCCTGAGGTAGAGGCTAAGAGCCAAAGCCAAAAGCCAAGAGCCAATTTGGAAGCAGCAAATGAAGATCGTGCCGGGTTCAGGAAGACTTGATGGCAACTCAAACCAGAACCGAAGTCAACGTCGAACAGGCCGTACCGTTCTTTCGTGTCAGCAGCATGGAAGCGTCGCTGCGTTTTTATGTCGACGGACTCGGCTTTGAGATGACCAAAAAATGGACTCCGGATGGCGACGGCAAAATACGCTGGTGCTGGCTGGAACTTGGTAATGCCGCGATCATGCTGCAGGAGTTCCGTAAAGAAGGTCCAAATGCCTGGACGGCGGAAAGCAAGGTTGGCGTGGGCGTTTCCATCTGCTTCCAATGCAAAGACGCGCCGGCTCTTTACAAAGATTTCAAGTCCCGCGGGATTGAAGCGAAAAGGCCGTTCGTCGGGAACGCGATGTGGGTAACGTCCGTGGAAGATCCCGACGGCTACAAACTCGACTTCGAAAGCTTTACTGACGTCCCAGAGGAAACGGTGTTTTCAGAACCCCGAGAGTAGTCAATCGAGCTGAAATTGCACCGCACAATGATTAGTGCATGAGCTGAAAAAGCATGGCTGAAATCGCGCAGTTTAAGGTGTTCCAGCTTTTTACGCAGCGCTGAATTCTGTTCAGAAAAACCGGCAACTTGTGTGATTACCCTCACAGAAATGGGCGGTCTTTAGGCGCAAACTGTTGCTCGATCCTGCCAAGTAACGTTATGCAGGTAACGTTACTTAGCTAGTGGATAGTAGGCAGGGTTCTAAGGTCTTTGAGTGATTCGCGGTTGCGTTCACTCCTAGAACAATGGTGAAGCTATGAACAGAGTCGTAAACAAATTCGTGCAAGCCCATGACCGGTATTTGGAACTCGACCGCATTCGTACGGAATGCACCAGCCCCGCGCAGCGCGAATCAGTGCATATTGCGCTGATGACGGCGTACCTGGAAGTTCAGCACCACGCAAAGCAGATTGCCGGGCTGCAGTTTGCCGACGGCATGGACTTTGCTGAAGTGAACTAAAGGCCCGTTCCCCGGATGGGTTGTTAAGTTTGCTGAAGTGACTGAAAAGGTCGCCCCCCAGACACCCCTCGCCTCGCAATTTGCGTCTAATTATCCACGCCACTGCTGTACTATGTACACGTGCGGCTGGATTCCTGAAAGATTCCGGCCTCTGTAAAATCTCCTGGGAGGTGGCTCCCCCATGCCACTGGCTCGCATACTTACGCGCAATCCGGAACGGACAGCGGACCTTTCCAGCCAACTCAAGCAACAGGGTTATAGCGTTGAAGTGGCGCGTCCGGACCAAATCAATCTGACCCCGGCTGATCTGGAAATAGAGTTTGAGGTCTGCGAAAGGGCAGACGTGCTGGACCGCGCCGCTGACCTGGCGACCGAGCTTGGGGCTGACGTGGCCGTGGCTCCCGGCGTTTTGCAGATGACGCCAAAGCCTGCAGCAGAGCCGATTATGTATGGATCGACCGCGCCACAGCCGATTGAATCCGAGATGAGAGCGCCCGAGCCTGCGATATTCCAGAAAGTCATGGCTGAACCGGTGGCTGAAAAAGTGATGCATCTGGAGTCGCAGCCTGCGGCTGAGCGCGATCCAGAGCGCGATTTTGAAGCTGCTTTTGCTCCCGTGATTGAAATGCCGGCAGCGCAGGTCAGCAATGAAGTGATTGATGTACCTGTAATGGAACAGGAACCAATGCCGCCCGTGGCGTTCCTGGAAGATTCGCCCGCCGTGGAACCTATGGCGGCTGCACCGATGGCCGAACGGCGCACGGAAGAGCATGCTGCTGCTCCCATCATCTTTCCTGAGCCGCCCCGGGCCGCCGATCCCATGCCTTACTTGGCACAACTAACACCTTTTAGCGGTCGGACAAACCGCACGGATGAAGAGAAACAGCAAGAGGCTGCGCCTGTAGTCCGTCGCCAGGATCATTCGCACATCCCTGAGCGCGGCAAAAAAGTTTTGCAGGATGGCGCACGAGTCGCAGCACAGACATGGGCAGGCGCGCTGGCTCTGGCTGCATCCACTAAGGCTTCTGTTCGCGATCATTTTGAGGAATACAGGAAGCGGGCGCAGGTGCGCTCCGCTGAAGCTCGGGCTGAACATGCCGCTCGCCTGCTGGATCTGGAACAGCGCCGCGCGGAAGCGCATCAACGTGCCGCGGAGCTGGAACTGGCACGCGAACAGGCAGCCGCAAGGCTAATGGAACTTGTCCGCCAGCGCGAGCCCGGATTGCCTCCGGAGCGAGCGCGTGAATCCATGCCTTTTGAGCCCCCCATGCCGGCGCCGAGCCAGTCTTCATCGAGCTATTATCAAAGACCGCCTGCTCAGGAACGTCGGCGCGAAGCGCCGGCTGTTGCGGCCTCGAAACCAGAGCCGGTAAGTCCAGCCCGTGCCGCCATCACGGCTACGCCGATGGAGCTATGGCGCAGTATCAATCCGCCGTTGCGCGCTGTGTTGACCGGGGCCGCCGCAGTAACCGCGCTGTTCATCATGGGAATTGTCCTGGGACTGTTTCATTCGTCGCGCCCGCCCTTGGCCAGCACTACAACTCGGCCCTCGAATGGCGTGACTGTGCAAACCGGAGGGCAAACTGCAGGCGTAACTGTCCAGACCGGAACGACTAAGCAGCAGACATCGCAGCCCATTGCGGCGTTGCCACAAGCCAAGCCGCAGCCGGGGCAAGGAGCGCGGCCCACGCAAACACAATCGGCGGGAACTGTTACAAAGCCTTCGCCGCGCGTGCGACAAGCGCACCTGGTGGCGGAGCAGTCTGAAAAGCAGATTGGCGATGACGTTGTCATACGCCACTATTCACGCCCGATGCCGACGCAGAAACCAAAACAGGCTGGCCAGCAGGCAGGATTGAAACATTTTTCTGATTTGGACAATTAGGTCAGAGATTTAAGAAGGATCAGCCGGTGCTTGAGCGCCGGCTTTTCTTTTTATTGGCGATTGTTAGCGCGAGGATGAAGGCCGGATCGCTCTGCGCGGAACCAGTTTTATGTTGACCCACTCATGCAGTGACGTCATTGGAAAATCCAGGCGCTCAATCGTGTCGGCAAATCCGGGACTCTCGACTCTGAGTAAATGCGCCTGGCGTGACAGGTGCGGAATCACATACCTGCCGTAGGATGTTGGAGGCAGTTCTTTGCCGTCAAGAAAGACCGTTACGTCCGGCGGGCTGCAGACAATCACGGTTTCCACGCCCATAAAATACCAGCCGCCAAAACCACCAATCACGATTAACAGCAGCAGGACCAGAACAATTATGCGAAATCCGTTTCCTCCGGGCTGCGCGGGCGGATAGTCACTGGGCGTGGCGTAAAGCGGCGCAGCAACGTGCGGAGTTGGTTCGACTGGAGCGGGTTCAACTAGAGTTGGTTGGATCGGAACAGCTGCAATGGGCCGAGCTTCCACCAAAGGCTTTGCTGCGACTGCGGATTGCGTTGATTCCACTCTCGAAGCCACAGGTGCAGCGACAACCGGCTCCGCCTTGTTTGGATATTTTGTTTGCTCGTCACTGGCTGGGTTCGCAATGACCGGTTCGACGCGAACCGGCTGCGTAGCTTCAACCGCCGGAGTCGGGATCGCAGCGTTTTTCTCTTGGTGCGGAACGTTGGTTGATTCGTCCGCTATCGGCTGTCCGCAATTCGTACAAAAGCCGGTTCCGGGTTCCAGCTTGGTTCCACACGATGTGCAAAAAGGATTACGTGAAGCTGTGGGCGCAGTGTTCTTTGCTTCGGGCGGAGCAATGGCCGCGACAGCAGGAGCAGCTTCGCCAATCAGTGCTGGCTCAGCGTTCAGCGGTTTGCCGCATTCCGTGCAGAAAACAGAATCAGGATCGGCCTGCGCGCCGCAGGAAGCGCAAATTGGCCGCGCAACCGTTACCGCCGAGGAAGGCCGTGCCGCAACGGGCATTGGCTTGCCACACGACGTACAGAAACTTGCCGCGTCCTCTACCTGATTGCCGCACGACGTACAAAGCGCCATTCACTTTGCTCCAGGCATTCGCACTGCGCCTCTTGGCACAAGCAGCCAATACGCGGGCTGAATTTATTTTCCTGCCGCAATCTTCTCCACCAGCTGTGAGTAGTCGGTCTTCTCGATCCCGTAAACCTGCTTGTTGAACTCGTCCACCTTCTGCGAGTAATTCATGGAGCAGAATTTTGGCCCGCACATGGAGCAGAACTTGGCTTCCTTGTAGTAGTCATCGGCCAGCGTTTCGTCATGCATGGAGCGCGCGGTTTCCGGATCAAGCGATAAGGCGAACTGCTTGTCCCAGTCGAAGGTATAGCGTGCATAGCTCAGAGCGTTGTCGCGGTCCTGCGCTCCGGGGCGATGCCGCGCCACATCCGCCGCGTGCGCCGCGATCTTGTACGCGATGATTCCGTCCTTAACATCTTTTTCATTGGGCAGGCCAAGGTGCTCCTTGGGCGTGACGTAGCACAGCATCGATGCGCCATGCCATCCGATCATCGCCGCGCCAATGGCGGAAGTAATGTGGTCGTAGCCGGGAGCAATGTCCGTAACCAGCGGCCCCAGCGTATAGAACGGAGCGCCGTGGCACCACTCCACTTCTTTGTCGACTTGCTCTTTGATCTTGTCCAGCGGCACGTGTCCTGGGCCTTCAATCATTACCTGGACGTCGTGCTCCCAGGCTTTGCTGGTGAGTTCGCCCAGCGTGCGCAGCTCAGCGAATTGCGCTTCATCGCTGGCATCTGCAATGCAGCCCGGTCGGAGCCCATCGCCCAGCGAGTAAGAAACGTCATACTTCTTCATGATCTTGGTGATGTCGTCAAAGCACTCGTAAAGAAAATTCTGTTTGTGATGGTGCGCCATCCATTGCGCCAGGATTGCGCCGCCACGGCTCACAATGCCGGTGATGCGTTTAGAGATCAGCGGCAGGTATTGCACGAGCACGCCGGCATGGATCGTCATGTAATCGACGCCCTGCTGCGCCTGCTCTTCAATTACTTCCAGCATCAGCGCCGCATTCAGGTCTTCAATGCGCTTCACCCGAGAGACAGCTTCGTAAATCGGTACGGTACCAATCGGCACGGGCGAGTGCCGCAGAATGGCTTCACGAATTTCATGGATTCCGCCGCCGGTGGAAAGGTCCATCACCGTGTCAGCGCCAAAGTGGACAGCCGTATGCAGCTTCCTCAACTCTTCGTCCACGTTGGAAGTAATCGCCGAATTGCCGATATTGGCGTTGATCTTGCACAGCGATTCCACCCCAATCGCCATCGGCTCCAGCTCAGGATGATTAATGTTGGCCGGGATAATCATCCGCCCTGCGGCCACTTCATCCCGAATCAGCTCCGGCTTTACCTTTTCCCGCTCTGCCACGTACAGCATCTCTTCTGTAATCAGGCCTTTACGGGCAAAGTGCATCTGTGAAACATTGTCGTCACCGGTGCGGGTTGCATGTTCTCGCCGGCGCGTAATCCACTCTTCACGGGGTTTAATTTGCGCTTTGGGGTGGGTTTGCGGAGTGTTGTGGGTTGTGCTCATGAATTCACCTTATGATCGGAAACCCTTTATTATACGCGCCATAGAAAGCCCTTGTGATCTGTATCACGCATCTCCATTAAGACGCTTGACCCGCGCCCCAAGCGGGGATAACCTTTGAGAAGTCATGTCACAAGAACGCAATAAATACCTTAAGTTTGGGGCCGCGATCATGCTGATCGTGTTGACCGTGGCTTATCTGGCCTATCTGGGCGCGCAGGAAAGCAAGAGCTATTACGTCACCATTAAAGAGCTGCACGCGATGGGTGATGATGTTTACAAGAAGAACCTGCGCGTTGCCGGCAATGTACTTCCCGGATCCATCAAGATGAGCGGCCCGCATGCCGATTTCCAGTTGGTGGAAAACGGCGAGACGCTGCGTGTGGTCTATAAAGGCTCAGAGCCGCCGCCGGACACTTTCAAGGACAACGCCCAGGCGCTGGCCATGGGTGTTTATAAGCACGATGGCGTTTTTTACGCCAATGAGCTACAGGCTAAATGCGCCTCAAAATACGCTCCGCAGCAGCAACAGCCCGGAGCGCCGGCCGCACAGCAGCCGTCGAAAGGATACTGAGGTCCGCCGCTGACGACTCCCGACGCTCCTCCTGTCCGCACTGAAAACGTCTCCAAGATTTATGGCCGCACCGCCGCGGTAAGAAAAGTCTCGCTTGCGCTGGAGCCGGGGCGGTTTTATGTACTGCGCGGAGAAAACGGCGCAGGCAAATCCACGTTGCTGCGCATGATTGCCGGACTCAATGAGCCGACGGAAGGCAGCATCCAGATTTATGGCATTCACAACAAGCAGGCGCTCAATCGCATGGGCTATATGGCCCACGCGCCGCTGCTCTATGACGAGCTTTCCGGCATGGAGAACCTGCGCTTCTTTGGCCAGCTTTACGGCGTGAACTCTGATGAGCCTCTGGCCCAGGCGATGCAGCGTGTCGGCCTGGATGACAAGCTGGACCGCCGAATCGGCCAGTATTCACAGGGAATGCGCCAGCGGCTTTCTCTGGCGCGGGCGATTTTTCACGAGCCGCGGCTCCTCTTGCTCGATGAGCCTTTTTCCAACGTGGATCCTGACTCAGCATTGCAGATTGCCAAACTGCTGGCGGACATGCGCTCCGGCGGCACTACAATTTTGCTGGTCACACACCAGATCGGATTGCTGGCCAATTTAGCCGACGAATACCTGATGCTTTCGCACGGACAGCTTGTCGATCGCGGGCCGATGACAAAAGGAACGGCGTGAGCATGTCCATCGCAAAGCTCACATGGATCAACGTCAGTAAGGACCTCCGGCTGGAATGGCGGTCGCGCGACGTTTTTAATTCCATGATGTTCTTTGCCCTCGTCGTAGTGGTAGTCTTCAGCTTTTCCTTTGAGAAGGAAGATTCGCGCCCGGTAATGGGCGGGCTGATCTGGATTGCATTTTTGTTCTCCACCACCATGGCGCTGAACCAGAGTTGGGCGCGTGAGCTGCGCAACGGCGTGCTGGACGCCTACCGCGTCTCCCCGGCTCCCGCCGAAGCTTTGTTCCTGGGCAAGTGCTTAGGTAACTTTATTCTGGTGATGTTGCTGGAATGCCTGATGGCCCCATTATTCGTAGTCTTTTACAATTTAAGTACGGTGGGGCCTCTATGGCAGTTGCTGCTGGTTGCCATTTTAGGCACTTGGGCGCTGGTGGTAAATGGAACGTTTTTTGCCGCCATGTCCATTCGTACCCGCAACCGCGAACTCATGCTGCCGCTGCTTCTGTTGCCCATTTCACTTCCGGCAGTGATCAGCATGGTAGGGGGCACTACCCAGGTACTGAGCGGCGAGGGTTCGCCCGCTGTACAGTTGAAATTTCTGGCAGGATTCTGCGTGATCTTTACCACCGCATGTTTCCTGCTGTTTGATACGGTGTTAAACGCAGAATGAAAACCAAACTATTTTTCGCTTTCGCCGCTTTTTGCTGTGCCTTTCTGGCCTACGGAACGTACCAGGGACTCGTCGTTGCGCCCACTGAAGAAACCATGGGCGACGTGCAGCGAATCTTTTATGTCCACGTTCCCGCTGCCACGGTCGGCTTCACCATGTTCTTTGTCAACTTCCTGGCGTCCGTCTTTTATCTTTGGAAGCGTAGCGCGAAGGCGGATGCGCTGGCCGCTACCACCGCTGAAGTGGGCGTGGTGTTCTGCACCGTTGTGCTGATTACGGGACCCATCTGGGCGCGTTATGCCTGGGGTACATGGTGGTCAACCTGGGACATGCGGCTCAACACCACGCTGATGCTGTGGCTGTTGTACGTGAGCTATTTAATGATGCGCCGCTCTTCCACGGCTGGTTCCACTTCAGTTTTGGCGGCAGCGCTGGCGGTCTTCGCATTCCTCGATGTGCCAATTGTTTACATGGCCAACCGCTGGTTTAAGACCCACCATCCACCGCCGATGATTGGCACTTCCAACCTTGATCCCAGCATGCAGCATATTTTATTCATCAATATGCTGGCTTTCCTCTGCTTCGGTTCGCTGATTGGCTGGTTTCGCTATGAGATGGAGCGTACGGCCCAGAAGATTGACGCGGCGCACATCCAGCGCGCCGCCGGCGGCGCAGCCGGCATGATGCTGATACCGGCAATGTTCTTTATGTCTCCCGGTCATGTCGCACCGATTTCATATCTGTGGGCGGGCTACCTGGCGGCATGGGGCATCTACGTTGCCTATCTGCTCTTCCTGATGAGCAAGCTGGCCCGGCTGAAAAAGGAAGCGGCGGAGTTGGGCGCGTAGGCCACGTAAATGCAGAGTGGCGTAATGTATCCTAATACTGGGATAACATGCCGCACCACCGAACCAAAGCACCACGCGGAGCGTTAGCTAGAGCGCTTGTTGTCACTGGTTAGGATTGGCGAGGGTTGGATAAACGCCATGGAATTCAAAAAGCGTACTCTCATGCAGATATCTGACATGATCTGCGGTAATTTCAAAGCTGAGGAAAGCTTCTTCCGGTACCGAAGCAGCAGTTACTTAAACGAATTCTTTGAGGACTGCGGCACCGATTTTAGACACGATGGCTCAACACGAAATTACTGGGTCGCAGAAACAATTAAGCAAATTCTTGCTGAACCTCAACCTAATTCGAGCACACCGCCTGAGACCTTTTCACGGGTGATCCGGACACTTATGGACCAAGGGGATTCTGTAAACGAGGGAGCAGATAGGACAAGGGCCTTGGCACTCCTGAATGCAGCCCTTACTCGTGAGGGGTTCGAGGCGTTCTATGGCCCTGACAAACAATGCTATTTACGCCACATTGGGAGCGATACGGTCGCGACAATATCGCCCAACCCACACCGTCCTTTCTCGGCGGCGGAACTCAGGAAGCGGGAGCAGCTCATAATGTACCTCGACGACGCATCCGAGGACGCATTGATCAATGAGGTTCTATTACCTCTTTTTCGCCAGCTTGGCTTCCATCGTGTGACCGTTGCAGGGCACAAAGACAAGGCACTGGAATATGGCAAAGATGTTTGGATGAAATTCACACTGCCGACACAGCACGTGCTGTACTTTGGTATTCAAGCTAAAAAGGGAAAGTTAGATGCATCGGGCACCAGCCAAGCCGCAAACGTAAACGTTGCCGAAATCCATAATCAGGTCCTGATGATGCTCGGGCATCAGATTTTCGACCCGGAGATTGGTAAACGTGCACTCGTCGATCATGCATTCATTGTCGCGGGTGGAGAAATTACCAAAGCAGCACGGAACTGGCTCGGGAACAAATTGGACTCTTCGAAGAGGAGTCAGGTCCTTTTCATGGATCGAGATGACATTCTCAATCTATTTGTGGTCACTAACCTGCCGTTGCCGGGTGCAGCACAGTTGGGGACATCATCATTTGATGACATTCCACCGTTCTAGTTCGGCGCAGGAGGACTATGAAACGCGTTTCCGCGAAAAGTAAAACATCCGTCACTCCGGGATCGGGAAATGTCTTTACAGACTTGCGATTACCCAACGCCGAGGAAAAGCAGACGAAAGTCCGCCTGGCTGTAACTATTAACCAGATCCTTGCAAGCGCAAGTCTTTCCCAAGCTGCGGCTTCAGAGGTACTGAAAATAAATCAGCCGAAGATATCCGCTCTGGCGAATTACCGCCTGGATGGATTTTCCGTGGAACGCCTCATGAATTTTCTCAACGCGCTTGGCCGGGACGTAGATATTGTAATCCGCAAGGCTCCCGGAAAACGGGCTCCCAAAATCCGCGTGACTGCGGCGTGAGGTGAAATCGGAAATCCTCCCGCTCCCGCCCCATCCGAATATCAAGTTTTGCCGATCCATCATAAAATCAGCGATCTTTTGCTTCGGACGGATACGTGCTGCTGGAGTTCCCGGCGTGCCTGGGCGCGTAGAAACACCCTAACGATTGTCACGAGCCAGCAGTTGGCCTGACAAATTGAAACAGCGCAATAGAATTCATTTCACGAGGTAGCGATTCTGATACGATTTGGCCTCCTCTAATTTTCTACCGGGAGAGTATTTGTGACGGACGTCCGCCTTGGGCAAACCTGCTTACTCGCTTTGGTCCTTATTCTTCTGGTCACGCCGGGTCCGGCAATTGCCGCCACCTGTGAAAGCATGGCCGCGCTCAAGCTGCCTGATACCACTATCTCGTCAGCTCAGCCGGTTGCTGCCGGCGCATTTATTCCTCCGGGCGAGAGCGTGCCGCCTGCTTCGGTAAAAAATCTGCCGGCATTCTGTCGCGTTGCGGCCACTATCAAGCCGGCCAAAGATTCCGAGATCAAGATGGAAGTGTGGCTGCCGCTCACGGGGTGGAATGGCAAGTATCGCGGAGAAGGAAACGGCGGATTTGCCGGATCCATTTTCTATCCCGGACTGGCTACGGCGGTATCTGAGGGTTACGCTTCTGCCAGCACAGACACTGGGCACTCCGGCTCGCCAGTCGACGCCCACTGGGCGCTCGGTCATCCCGATAAAATTGTTGACTTCGGCTGGCGCGCCATCCATGAGATGACGGTCAAGGCCAAGAGCATCATCCAGGCGTTTTACGGCGACGCTCCAAAGAAATCCTATTTCACCGGCTGCTCCAACGGCGGCCGCCAGGCGCTGATGGAAGCGCAGCGCTTCCCTGAAGACTATGACGGCATCATCGCCGGTGCGCCAGCAAATTACTGGACCAAGGTCTTTGCCACCTTCATCTGGGACATCCAGGCCATGCAGGTGGAAACCGGCAGCTATATTGGCGCCAATAAAATTCCCACCATTGCCCACGCGGTGATCGCGGCGTGTGACGCCAATGATGGCGTGAAGGATGGTGTGCTCAATGATCCGCCTGCCTGCCACTTTGATCCCAAAGCGCTGCTCTGCCAACAGGGTGACTCCGATACTTGCCTGACTGCGCCGCAGGCGACCGCTCTCAAAAAGATTTATGACGGCCCCGTGGACGCCAAAGGCCAGCAGATGTTCCCCGGCTTTCTCCCTGGCGGAGAAGACGGTGAGGGCGGATGGGTAACGTGGATTGACGGCGGCCCTGGCAAAGACCTGCAATCTGTCTTTGCTCACGGGTTCTATACCAACATGATTTCCACTCAAGAGCCCATTGATCTGAAAACCATCAACGTTGAAACCGCCGTCAAACTGGCGGACGATCAGCAGGGCCAGACCTTCAATGCCATTGACCCGGACCTCAAGGCATTCGCTCGGCGCGGCGGAAAGCTCATTGTGTATCACGGCTGGAGTGATGCTGCTCTGCCGCCGCAAGGCTCCATCAATTATTACAACAGCGTGGAAGAGGCCATGGGACTGGGCAAGCCTGCGCTGTTCATGCGGCTCTTTATGGCTCCGGGCATGCAGCACTGCGGCGGCGGTCCGGGCCCAAATTCCTTTGGACAGTTTGCGCCAGGCGTCGATGCCGACCATGATCTCAACCAGGCGCTGGAGCGCTGGGTGGAAAAAGGAATCGCGCCGGACAAGCTCATCGCAACAAAGTTTGTGGACGATAAGCCTGAGAAGGGCGTGGCCATGACTCGTCCGCTCTGTCCTTATCCTGCGGCGGCAAATTATAAAGGCACGGGCGATACCAACGACGCCGCGAACTTTGAATGCACCCATGATGCCGAAATCATTCATGCGCTTAAGGACCCGGGGGTAAAAGCGCCTCGGCCTCTACATACTCCAGACCCAAAATATTCAAAGAGCGCAAAGAATCAGGGGATTGAGGGTACTGTAACGCTTTCCGCGGTCATCGGGATTGACGGCAAGGCCCACGATGTGAAAGTGGTGAAATCGCTTGAGCCTTCCCTGGACGCCAATGCCATTGAAGCGGTAAAGACCTGGAAGTTTGCCCCGGCCACCAAAGATGGACGGCCCGTGGCGGCGGCCATACGTTTGGAAGTCGACTTCAAGCTCTGGTGAAGGCCGTCGCGGAAAATCAAGACGATTTAATTGCAAGTCTTTCAATTGCAAGTCAATGAAGCTTTGCCCGTAAACATCTCGCCACTGACCGGGGTGGCCGTGATGGTTACTGGCGTCGCGACTGCGGTAGTACAAGTGGCTGTTACCTGCGTAGCTTGGGGAGCTGACAGATGAACAGAAGGATCGCTTGCCGTCCAATTGGAATTCACCAGGGCCGCTGTTACCGCAGGGCATCCGGGGTTGCCCTTGAATTGAAAGCTGGCGCTGAATAGCTGGTTGTTGCCGGGCGGCGCGGTGGCATGATTCACCGTGGCCGCAGCGGGACCGACGTTTAGGCCGTTGACTCCGCAATCAGGGGGATGCGGTACCGCCACAGCCCACGGCTGATAAGAGCTCCGTGGACAGCAGAACAGCGAAGAGCAATTTGCATCCAAACATCTTCTCTACCTCTTGCCGGATTGCTATTTTAACAACTCTGCTAAGTCCTGACACTCCGCGCTCCATCACTTCGGACATGGATACGAACTGCCTGGCGTGCCCGGAGTGCCTGGAATCACCGTGTCAGGCGTACGCGGGCTGCCTGGAATCACAATATCCGGCGCGCCATTCATTCCCGGAATCACTGTGTCGGGCGTTCCTGGTGACCCCGGGATTACCGTGTCCGGCGTTCCGGGTGAGCCGGAGTCATAGCACATCTTCGGTTTGACCGGAGGCTGCACGATCTGTACCGGAGCATTGCTGGTCTGCTGGTCGTACTGCTGGATCGCCGCCGCAACGCGCGTGGCATCGAGATAGACCGGCGCAGACAGAATGATTTCCAGTGGCGTGCCGACTTCTATTTCTGGATCGCGGTTGTGAGCCAGCACAATCAGCACAGTCGTTCCCACTGCGGCAGCTATTCCAACGCCGATCATGGCATTGCGCACGCCGTTGAAAGACGGCAAAGGCGGTAACGGCGGTAACGGTGGAGGAGTCACGCTTCCCACAGCCGCCATCGCTGGCACGGGCTGGCCAGCGGCAGAGCCGGGCTGCGGAGGCGCCAACGCGGCATTCGTTGTCCCGACCGTGACCGTGCCGCCAATCGAAACCGTGTAGCCGTTGGAAAAAATCAGGTTGGCGGAGCTGATGGCAAATTGCAGCGAGCGCCGGTCTTTCTTTACGATCTGCTGGACGATGCCCTGAACATACGCGCCCGGCGGGATCATCATCTGGTTTCCCACGGTTACCGGAAACGTAATCTGCAGATAAACGTCTTGTCCAGACTTGACCCGCAAAGGACGCAACAGCCCCAGCGGTAGTTTAGTTCCCGGCGGCAGCATATAGGCGGAGTTAGGAGGTTGAGCTTGCTGATTGTTTTGCGGGGAGGAAGTTTGCGCGGGAGCAGCTTGCTGTAGTTTTGCCGTTGCGTCCTCTTGCGCCTTTTTGGCTGACGCTGCGGCCTCAGCCTGCAGGACTGACGAATCGATCTCCTGCGCCCAGCCGCTGTTGACCACGATCAGCAGCAAAGTGGTTATTGCCAGGGCCTTTCTCAAGCTCTCGAACGCGGCCTTCTTCAAGGACGCCCAAGAACCCGATCTGAATGGATAACATGAATCCAGGTTCGCCATATGTGGCACCTTCATTACGGGGCCAGCGCGCTTGGCTCTAGCCGCTTGCCGGCCCACGCCGTTGGGAAGGAGCTTCTCTTCAGCGCACACCCATTTAACGTCCAGAGAAGCTGAAAGTGAGATTTGGATTTATGAAGATTTGTGGAAGGTCAGATAAGAAGAATGTAGGTTTAGTGAGGATCCACGCGGGTTAAGTCACACTCGTCGGGTGATCTACGGCGCGGCCGCTGCCTATTTACCCTTCCCCGGCACAACCAGATTGTTCCGGA
This sequence comes from Terriglobia bacterium, assembly GCA_020072645.1. Classification (NCBI taxonomy): domain Bacteria; kingdom Pseudomonadati; phylum Acidobacteriota; class Terriglobia; species Terriglobia bacterium. The sequence goes on along the minus strand of JAIQGK010000013.1, from coordinate 82,668 downwards.
CGGAAAACACTCCCGGAACTCCGTTCGCGCGAATTCCGGCGAAGTTCTTGTCTGATTCATGATCGACAACGCCTTCCAGCGTTACGTTTCCGTGGTTCACGATGATGCGAATCGGGCGGTTTGATCCTACGCCATAATGCTGCAGCGGGCCGTAGCGGTAGATGGCGATGAACAAGTCGCGGCGCAGTCGATCGTCATTGCCTGACGTCGGCAGCACTTCAATATGGTTCTCGACGTGCTCCACGCCTTCAATTCTTTTCACCACGTGCTCGGCATCGCTCTTGAGCGAAGCTTGCACTACCTGCCCGTAGAGAACAACGTCATAGCCGTTGAGCTTGAACGCAATGCTATCGAAGGTGCCAAAGTCGGGAAGGGACAATATCTGGTGACGCACCTCTTTGGTAATGCGCTCCTGGGCTTTGGCGGAGAATTTCTTATCGCTCTGGGCGACTGCCTGCAAAAAACACACGGTGCAGGCCGTCACTGCAATTGCATAGATCGCTCTGCGCATGGTCGGGCCTCTCGTCTCTCATTCAGTTTAATCCTTCCGGACCTGCTCAATGGCAGTTTCAGATTTTGCCGCCTGCAATTAAGATAGTTCATTGCGCTGCCGAGCGCGCAAATCCTATGACGGCATCGAATCCCAGACCGGAAGAGACCGCAGCTCCCGAGCCGGCGCGCCCTTCCAACTTTATTCGCGACACCATTATTGAAGACCTGAAGACCGGCAAATACAACGGCCGCGTGTGGACCAGGTTTCCTCCCGAGCCGAACGGCTATCTTCACATTGGCCATGCCAAGGCCATCTGTCTCGATTTTGGCCTAGCCGACGAATTCGGCGGCGGCACCAACCTGCGCTTTGACGACACGAACCCGGAGAAGGAAGAAACCGAGTACGTTGAATCCATCATGGCCGACGTGAAGTGGCTGGGCTTTGAGTGGGAAGGGCTTTACTACGCTTCAGATTATTTTCAGCAACTGCATGACTGGGCCGTGCAGCTCATCAAAGCGGGCAAAGCTTACGTGGATGACTTGAGCGCGGAAGAAATCCGCAAACATCGCGGCACGCTGACTGAGCCGGGGAAGGAAAGCCCGTATCGCAACCGAACGGTGGAAGAAAATCTTGATCTCTTTGCGCGCATGAAGGCCGGCGAGTTCCCTGACGGTACGCGCGTGCTGCGGGCCAAGATTGATATGGCGTCGCCCAATTTGAACATGCGTGATCCCGTGATGTACCGCATTCTGCATGCGGAGCACCATCGCACGGGCGATAAGTGGTGCATTTATCCCATGTATGACTACGCGCACGGCCAGTCAGATTCGCTGGAAAACATTACGCACTCCATGTGCACGCTGGAGTTTGAAGACCATCGTCCGCTATATAACTGGTTCATCCAGGAGCTGGGCATATTCCCTTCACAGCAGATGGAGTTTGACCGGCTCAACCTGACCTACACGCTGCTGAGCAAGCGCAAGCTGCTGCAACTGGTGCAGGAAAGACACGTAAGCGGCTGGGACGATCCGCGCATGCCCACGCTGAGCGGTATCCGACGCCGCGGCTATACGCCGGAAGCGCTACGGAATTTTGTGGCGAACATCGGCGTGACCAAGACCAACGGCACGCTTGAACTGGCCATGCTGGAGCACTTTGTGCGCGAAGACCTGAACCGTCGCGCACAGCGCGTGATGGCTGTGCTGCGGCCCTTGAAGGTAGTGATCGATAACTACCCTGACGGCCAGACGGAAGAGATGGACGCCGTCAACAATCCTGAGGACGAAAGCGCGGGCAAGCGCAAAGTGCCGTTTTCCCGCGAACTTTATATCGAACAGGACGATTTCCGCGAAGTTCCGCCTAAAGGCTACTTCCGTCTTTCACCAGGAAAAGAGGTTCGGCTGCGTTATGGATATTTCATCACGGCGCAAAGCGTGGTCAAGAACGATCAAGGTGAGGTGGTGGAAGTTCACGTGACGTATGATCCGGCTACGCGAGGCGGCAACGCTCCCGATGGACGCAAGGTAAAGTCCACGATCCACTGGGTGTCTGCGGCGCACGCCATCAACGCCGAGGTGCGGCTCTATGACAACCTCTTCAGCAAGGAAGATCCCAATGATGTTCCTGAAGGCCAGGATTTTACCGCCAACCTGAATCCCAATTCGCTGGAGACGGTGACGGACGCAAAGCTTGAACCTTCGTTAAAGTCAGCATTGCCGGGCGCGCGTTACCAGTTTGAGCGGCTGGGATATTTTTGCGTGGATACTGATTCAAACCCAGGAACGCCGGTGTTCAATCGTACCGTGGCGTTAAAAGATACCTGGGCAAAAAAGCAATCAAAGTGAGTGGAAATTAGAGCGGAGCCAGACATTTGAGATATCGGGTCGCAGCATTCATCTTCAGCTTGTTGGTGTCCGCGGGCGCGTTTGCCGCGCAGATTACCGGAACCGTTACCAACGCCACCACCAACAAACCTTCCTCAGGCGATGAGGTTACCCTGCTCTCGCTGGCCAGCGGCATGGATGAAGTGGCAAAAACAAAAACCGATAGCCAGGGCCATTACACGCTGAATGTTCCCGATGAAGGCGGGCAGCACCTGGTTCGCGTGGCACGGCAGAACGTGCATTATTTCAAGGCCGCGCCGCCGGGCGTTGCCACTGTTGATATTACTGTTTATGACGCTGCTACTCAGGTTGAAGGGCTGGCCACGGATGCGCGGGTCTTTCATCTGCAAGCCAGCGGCGGCAACATGGACGTGCAAGAGCTTTACATCATCAACAACCAGTCGCAACCTCCGCGCACAAAAATCGGCAACCAGACTTTTGCCATCACGCTACCGGATGGCGCTCAGATCGGCGAAGCCTCTCTCACGGGTACAAGCGGCATGCCACTCACGGTGGCCGCGGTTCCTTCCGGAGCAAAGAACCGTTACGCGTATGATTTTGCTATTAAGCCGGGACAGACGCGTTTTGAAGTGACGTATAAAGTGCCCTACAGCGGGTCTCATGAGTTTTCCCTGAAGCCCGAATCGCCTTTGAGCGAGCTTGGCGTGTTGCTGCCCAAGAGCATGAAGTTCGATGGCATTTCCGGCGGCTTTGCCCAGGATGTTGATGAAGCTGGCCTCGCCGTCTTCTTCGCCAAGAATGTTCCTGCCAATCAGGAAGTAAAGTTTTCCGTCTCTGGTGAAGGACTCATTCCCAATGAGCCGCCGGGCGGAAATCCTGGCCAGCCAGCGGGTGACAGCAGCGGTACTCCGATTCCCAACTCCTCCGGCGGCACGCGGGAAGCCCTGTGGTTTATCGTGGGCGCGCTGGTGATACTGATCGGTGGCGGCGCGTTTGTAATGTGGCGCAAGAGCGTTGCGGCAAGAGTCGCTGCTCAAGATCCTAAAGCAGCCTCCAAAGCGAAAGTGCAGGCGCGAGCTCAGGCGCAGACTCAGCCGGCTAAGCCATCGCAGGGCGATATGCTGGACGTGCTGAAGGATGAACTTTTTCAGCTTGAGACTGATCGCGTGAGCGGCAAGATCTCTCAGGAAGAATATGAGAAGAGCAAAGCCGGATTGGACACGCTCTTTCGCCGCCAGATGAAAAGGAAATAATCAGTTGGGACTGGCGTGGTTTGTGCGTCTGCTGAGCACGATTCGGTCGGTAATGGCTCGTTCAGAAATGATTCGCTCAGGTGCGATTCGCTAGGAACTTACGTGTGGCAGAAATAACCGCAGAAGAACTCCGGATCAGAGAATCGCCAGATCACACCGCCCCGTGGCGAAGCTGGGGTCCATACGTAAGTGAGCGCGCGTGGGGGACCGTGCGCGAAGACTACAGCGCTAACGGCCAGCCGTGGGAGTATTTCCCGCATGATCATGCCCGCTCGCGGGCCTATCGCTGGAACGAAGATGGGCTGGCCGGAATCTGTGACCGCCACCAGCGTCTGTGCTTTGCGCTTGCGCTATGGAACGGCCGGGACACAATCCTCAAAGAGCGCCTGTTTGGCCTGAACGGTGAAGAAGGCAACCACGGCGAGGATGTGAAGGAGTATTACTTTTACCTCGACTCCACTCCAACGCACTCCTACATGAGGTATCTGTACAAGTATCCGCAGGCGGAATATCCCTATGAAAAATTGGTTGCGGAGAACGGCCGCCGTTCAAAGACTGACCCTGAATTTGAGCTGATTGATACAGGCATTTTCGATGAAGACCGTTACTTCGATGTTTTTGTCGAATACGCGAAAGCTGACTGGGACGATATTTGTATCCGTATCACGGTAACCAATCGCGGCCCGCAAGGCGCTGAAATCCTTCTTCTGCCAACTTTGTGGTTTCGCAACACATGGTCCTGGGCAGCGAAGCCCAAACCTGCGCTGGCATTGGACAAAACCACTGGCACAGACACAATACTGGCGCGGGAAAGCGAGATCGGCGATTACCGCCTCTACTATGCCGATGGCAGTTCACCTCTGTTCACTGAAAACGAAACGAATAGTGAACGGATCTTCGGCGCAAAAAATGCTTCGCCCTATGTAAAGGACGCGTTTCATCGCTACGTGATCAACGGTGAGACCACGGCAGTGAACCCGCAGCTCACAGGTACCAAAGCGGCAATTCAGTACAAATTCACCGTGCCGCCGGACGGGGAAGTTTCCATCAAACTGCGGCTCAGCAAGGACAAACCGGGAAATACCACTGCTACCGCTCTAGGCGAGGAATTTGAACGCACATTTGTCGCCCGCAAAGCTGAAGCCGACGCGTTTTACTCAAGCGTCATTCCTTCCACCGCAGATGATGATACGTGTAACGTGATGCGCCAGGCCTTTGCCGGCCTTCTGTGGACAAAGCAGTATTACCACTATGTTGTGCGCGACTGGCTCATGGGCGATCCTGCTGAGCCCGCGCCGCCGCCTGAGCGCAAAAACGGCCGCAACCACGCCTGGGGACACATCTACAATGCCGACATTATTTCCATGCCCGACAAGTGGGAGTACCCATGGTATGCGGCGTGGGACCTGGCTTTCCACTGCGTATCTTTGGCAATGATCGATCCCAGCTATGCCAAGGAGCAGCTTGTGCTCATGCTGCGCGAGTGGTACATGCATCCCAATGGACAGATTCCCGCGTATGAATGGGCATTCGGCGACGTGAATCCTCCTGTCCACGCATGGGCCACGTACCAGGTTTACCTCATCGACAAAGCAAAGAACGGCGGCGCAGGCGACACGCAATTTCTTGAGCGCGTTTTCCATAAGCTACTCTTGAACTTTACCTGGTGGGTGAACCGTAAAGATCCGGACGGCATGAACGTATTTCAAGGCGGCTTCCTTGGGCTGGACAATATCGGAGTGTTTGATCGCAGCTCCATCTTGCCGACCGGCGGACACATTGAGCAGTCTGATGGCACCAGTTGGATGGCCATGTACTCGCTCGATCTGCTGGCCATCGCGCTGGAACTGGCTGCGGGTGACGCGACGTATCAGGATGTCGCCAGCAAATTCTGGGAGCACTTCATTTATATTGCGCGCGCCATGAACCATCTTGGCGATGACGGCCTATGCCTGTGGAATGAGGATGACGGCTTTTTTTATGACGTGCTGCATCTGCCTGATGGAGCGCGGGTGCCCCTGCGCGTCCGGTCGATGGTTGGCCTGATCCCATTATTTGCCGTGCAGATCATGGAGCCGGAGCTGCTTGATTCCATGCCAGGCTTCAAGATGCGCCTGGAATGGTTTATTGAAAATCGCAAAGACCTTACCGGGCACATGGCCTGCATGGAAACCCCTGGACACAAGCAGCGCCGGCTGTTTTCCATTACAGACCGCGAACAACTCAGGCGCATTCTTGCGGTCATGCTGGATGAAAATGAGTTCCTGTCGCCGCACGGCATTCGCGCGCTCTCGCGTTATCACAAAGAGCATCCTTACATGCTGGACGTGGCCGGCATAAATCACCAGGTTGACTATGAGCCCGCGGAATCGACCACAGGACTTTTCGGCGGCAACTCCAACTGGCGCGGCCCCATCTGGTTCCCGGTAAACTTTCATTTGATCCAGGCGCTGCGCCGCTTCTATCAGTACTATCACGATGGGTTTTGCGTGGAATGCCCCACCGGCTCCGGCCAGATGATGAACCTGGACGAAGTAGCCGACGAGATCAGCCGTCGCCTGGTCTCGACCTTCCAGCGCGACGCCCAGGGATGCCGTGCGGTTTTTGGCGAGAATGAAAAATTCCAGTCAGACCCGCACTGGCGTGATTACGTGCCGTTTTATGAGTATTTTCATGGTGACACCGGTGCTGGAGTCGGCGCGAGCCACCAGACCGGCTGGACTGCGCTGGTGACCAAGATGATTGATGAACTCTCCTTGAAACAAAAAGCTGCTGACGGCATCACACTCAAGGCTACGCAAGGGCGCTGATTCAGATGAGAAAACGTTAACCAGCCAGCGTGTTCGCTGATACAAGGCATCCAAAATATCAATGAAGCGGCTGCGTCTTTTCGCAGTATGATACGCCAGTACTGCGCGGGCGATAGTGCTTCTAAAGCATAAGTCTCCCCGGCGCATCCGGCGGCGGACCCAAGATGTGCACGCTGACCTTTATCCCGAAGCCCAACGGATATCTGCTCGGCATGAACCGTGACGAGCGGCTGACCCGCGAAGTTGCGCGTGCGCCTGAGGCAACCGCCGTTGCCAACATGTCCGCTGTTTATCCCCGTGAAAGCGGCGGAGGCACATGGATCGGCTCCAACGCCGCCGGCATAACATTTGCTCTGCTCAATCAGAATCCCGGTCCGCAAGCGAAAGCCAAGGAGCGCAGCCGCGGGGAGATTATTCCCGCTCTTCTGGAGTCGTCGCGATTCCCCGCAGCCATGCGGCACTTTCAGCATCAGGACCTGCGCGGCATGTTGCCTTTTATGCTGGTCGGTATCTTTCCCACGGAGCAGATCATCAGCCAGTGCCAGTGGGATGGGGACGAATTAAAGTTCCTGCGTATCGGCTGGGACGTTCGCCACTGGTTTTCCTCCGGCGTTTCTGACGACATGGCGCGCAAAATCCGCGGCGGCACGTGTTATGAAGCCTGGCGTCGCCGTGACGCGGGCTCTGCGGAATGGCTGCGTGGACTCCATGCGTCGCACTCGCCGGTGCGTGGCTCGTTCAGCATCTGCGTCCATCGTCCTGATGCGGCAACAGTCAGCTATACAGAGATTGCCTTTACCGGCGGCGATCTCTCCATGCGCTATCATGCCGGGCATCCATGCCAGGCGCTGGGACGCTTTGACGCTGAAGTTAACCTCCCGACAACATCACCGATCGCGGCTGCCAGTTAAATTTCATATCGAATTCATAAATAAAAACGCCCCCGGGTTCGTCGCCGGGGGCTGGAGCGCTTCTTATTCGTGCGGTGTTACTGCACGTTCGCTGTCACTGACGAATTTGCGTTCAACGTCAGCGTACAGGTCTTGGCCTTTGCGCCGCCGCTGGAGCATGCGCCGCTCCAGATGGCATCTCGTCCGTTGGTGATGCTGAGCGTTACTGCGGCGCCGGGAGCAAATTGCGCGCTGCCGGTGCTGCCGGTTGCCACGCTCAGACCTGTTGGGTTCGATATAACTCGCTCCCCGCTGCGGCCACCCGCAGTTACAACCAGTGAGATGGTGCTTGGCGCTACGACCGGATTCAGCGTCAACGTGGCTGAGCGCGTTACTCCACCACCTGAGACTGAGATCGTTGCCAGCGTCTGCGTGCTGACCGCAGCAGTGTTGATGAAGAACCCGCCTGTCGTGCTGCCGGCCGGAATCGTCACTGAGTTTGCCGTCAGCGATGCTGCCGCGTTGCTGCTGCTGATCTGGAATATCTGGTCAGTGGCTGAAGGCGCCGCCATGGTCACGGTCGCAAAGGAGCTGGTTATTCCGCTTACTGAAGCCGGGCTCAATGCAATCGATGCAGGCTGCCCTTGTGGCATGATCGCCAGAGGAGATTGAACGCTTGCGCCGTTCCATCCGGCAGTAATGTTGGCCAGAGTGTTTGCGGCTACAGCGTTCGTAGGAATGGGAACCGTGACGGAATAGCTGCCTGCTGGAATTGTTGCCAGCGCGGGCGGCATGGCTGAAGGTGAATCGCTGGAGAGATCCACGACTGCGCCGCCTGCCGGGGCCTGGCCGTTGAGCATTACGATTGCGCCACCCTGAGCTCCGCCGCTGATGGTCGATGGGGTTAGAGAGATTGATTTGAGCGATGGCGGCTGAACGTTGAACTGCACAGTTGCCTGGCCTGAGTTAAGCGTGGCGGTAAGAGTTACGGGCGTTGCTGAAGTAACTTGTCCGGCCTGGAGCTGGAACTGCATCCATGCTGTGTTGCCTGGCATATTGACTGAAGCCGGAACAGGCGCGGCGGCTGGGTTTGAGCTGCTGAGGTTGATGATCGCGCCGCCGGCCGGCGCTGCCGCGCTGAGCTGCACCTGCACCCATGTGGTGTCGCCGCTGTAAAAAGTGTTGTTCGTAAGGGCCAATGATGCGGGGGCTGCCGGTGCTGCGCTAATGGTGAACGATCCCTGGGCCGACCACGCCGTTACGGCAGCGGTGGTGGGAGAAGAATCGCCCTGAGCCGAGCGTACGCGCCAGAACTTCTGGCCTGATGTTAATGAAAGCACCGTACGGTTGGGATTGTTGAGCTGCGGTGAATCATCTTCAATCTGCTGGAAGCCGGAATCTTTTGCGATCTGCAATTCGTAGCCGCTGGGCTGTGGATTGGCAACATCTGTCCAGGCCACCTGTACCGGCAACGTCAGCGATGCGCCATTGGCGGGCGAGACCGGAGCCGGCGGCGCTCCAATCGGATTGTTGTAGAAGACTGAGTAGTTGATGATGTTCGAAGGTACCCCGGCGATGCCGTTTGCGTTGACTGCATAGACGCGCGCTGAGTACGAACCTTCATCCGGCGTAGAAAAAGAATACGTGGGGTTCGGAATGTTGTTGAATGATGTCGTCGTGCTTATGGGGAAGCTTGAATCTGTCGAAACCTGAAGCACGTAGCTCACCGCGCCGGTCACCGGAGACCAGTTAAACGTCATGACTTCAAGCGGATGAAATGTGGAATAAGCCTTGGTCGGTGACAACACGGGCGCCGCCGGCTGTCCTGCTCCGGCGCCTGTGATGTTGAAGCTGCGTGCCGCGGACCATGCGCTCTTCACGAATGCGCCACTCACCGCCTGCACTCGCCAGAAATATGTGCCATTGGGAAGGCCGCTGACTGTGTCCTGCGTGGTTCCTACGTTTGTCGAATTTTGCAGGACAATCGTTGGGAACGTTGAAGAGGTGCTGACCTGCCAGTTATAGCCCAGAATTCCGCTCGGATCGGTTACAGCGGACCATGAGATCGTTAGTGGTGATTGCAAGCTTGCGCCAGAGGCGGGTGATAGAGGATTAGGAACCGCTACAGCGGCAAATGCGGAACAGGATGCGCCAAGAACCAGGATAATGGCAAGCAGCAGATTAAATACACGCGTTTTCATGGGGTGTGTCTCCAGTGGTTTTAAAGGGGGAACGGACGATCATTTGGCCCCGGATGGAATGATTCAGCCGATTAACCCTGATTGATGAAGCTGTTGCACATTCCGGAAATGTTTGGTGTTTCGGAATGTTGCTAACTCTGGTAAGACACGCATGCGCGCGCGTACAGAACAACTACGAGGTACATGTCCTTCATCGATGGTGGATATTGGCCCTGGCTGTCCGTAAGGACACTTTGTTTACGTGATGGAAATGTCTGAAGACCGTGGAATCATCGCGCACGCAGAACCGCTCTCGCATTCGAGGGATCACTGGAATGGTTTCTGTCGGAAAGCTGGTAACTATCCTCTGAGGGGAGAAAATTCAAATCCAAGATTATGCGGAGCCAATGGAATCCACGCCGTACGAATCAAGCACGTCGCGCAATGTGACCACGCCCTCAAGCTTATGAACATCGGCGCGGTTGACCACCGGCAAAATATCGATATGGGCATTGCTCATCCGCTCCAGTGCGACATGGAGTGCCTGGTCTGTATGCACGTGGGGAAACTCAATTGTATCCAGCAGGCTCAAGAGTGTTTCTGCTGACTTACCTTCATCAACCGCATTCGTTAGCTTTGTTCTGCTTAAGACCCCGACAATGTTTCCTTCGTCCATAAGCGGCCACGCGCGGAACTGGCTGTTGGCAATCAGTTCAATCGCCTGTTGCACGTTCGATTGTGCTGCCAGGCTTTCTGTGGCATTCCGCATTGCCTGAAAGACCTTGCGCTGCCCGAGTGTTGCCCGCGACTTTGAGTCCGGCAGATGAATGCCATCCTGGTGTGCCAGTGCTTCATAAATCGGCTGCTTCTGCAGTCGCGACGAAATAAAAAGGCTCGCCAGGTTGGCGATCATCAATGGCACAATGACCGCGTAGTCGTGCGTCATTTCAAAGATCATCAGCACGGAGGTCATGGGCGCGCGAACAATCCCCGCGAACAGCGCTCCCATGCCAACCAGCGCATAAGCTCCCGGCAGTGCGGTGGAAGCAGGAAAAAAATGATGGGCTATGCTGCCAATGGTCCCGCCAAGCATCGCACCAAGGAACAGCGCCGGACCAAAAATTCCGCCGGCGTTGCCTGAAGCGTAACTCACGGTCACCCCAAAAAGCTTCAGCACTACAAGGAGCGCCATCAGCTTCAAGGCCATATGGTTGTTCAGTGCATCGCCAACGTAGCTATAGCCAACTCCCAACGCCTGCGGCACAAACCAGCCCATCAATCCAACCAGCAGACCACCGGTTACCGGATGCCACCATCGCGTCTTCATGGGCAACAGTAAAAAGCGCGTGCGCATTCCCAACAAAAGCTTGGTAAAGGCCGCCGATAACAGTCCTCCCGCCACGCCCAGCACCGCATAAATCGCAAACTCTCCGGGATGGACCAACTCATACTGCGGGACGTGGAACAGTGGATTGTTACCCAGCAACATGCGCAATATCGCCCAGGAAGTTGCTGAGGCCAGCACCACCGATCCCAGGATCGGCGCATTCAGGTCTCCCATCACCTCCTCAAGGGAAAACAGAACGGCGGCCATGGGCGTGTTGAATGCGGCGGCAATAGCAGCGGCCGCGCCCACCGGTATGAGCGCTTTTACCTTTTCCTGACGCAATCCCAGCCGCCGTCCCAGCACAGAAGCTATCCCCGCGCCCACCTGCACCGATGGGCCTTCACGCCCCAGAGGAATTCCGCTGGCCAGCGTTGCCGCGGTGCAACCAAACTTCCCTATCACGGTGCGGAGTGAGATATATCCTTCGCGCGCAAACAATGCTGCTTTCGTCTGGGGCACGCCGCTGCCTCGGGCATTCGGGAAATAACGCGCCAGCAGATAACCCATCGCGAGCGATCCTGCCACGGGAATCAAGACACGCCTCCACGGATCGCTGCCTACCGGATATAGCCGCATCCCCATGTGCTCCGTCAGGACGATGAACGCGACCACTGCAAGTCCGACGAGCGCGCCAATGACCAGCGTCAGGGCAAGGAAAACCTGCTCTTCGCGCTGGGACGCAAACACAAGCCAGCGCTTTAGAAGGTTGTTCGTCTCCGATTCGGAAGTTATTTCGGTGGGAGAAATACTCACTCCTCTAGCTTACTAAAAACATCGCGTAACGATTAATTCTCCGGCTTGATCGTACATTCATCGTTTGCACTCGAAAAGCTTCATAGCGATCATAGGTTTCAATGCTTCGCCAATCATAGATGACGGTTAAAGAACTCCAGCGTGCGCTGCCGCGCCAGCTTCGCGGACTCTGGCTCGTAATCCTTGCGCTGATCGCAATTGAAACCATGGCCCGCTTCGTATAAGAATATCGGCAACTCAGGATGAGCTGCTTTGATCTTTTCGATTTCTGCAGGACCAATATGAGGATCCTTAGCGCCGAAATGCATCATCACGGGACAACGCGGCATCTCCGCGGCGTTGGCCGCGATCTGTCCGCCGTAATAGCACACGGCCGCGGCGGGATCGAGTCGAGTGGCGGTCAGCCACGCCAGACTGCCTCCGAAGCAATAGCCCAACACGCCAACTTTCAGCTTGCTCCATTCCGCTCTTGCATGGTTGATAGAAGCCGCAACATCCAATAAAGCTTTGTCCATGCCAATCTGTCTGGCTGCTTTCATGCCTTGCGTCATGTCAGTCGGGTTGTAGCCAAGTTCAAGGTTGCACTCTACGCGATCAAACAATGCCGGAGCAACAACGTGAAAGCCGTGACTCGCATAGTCATCCGCAACGGAGCGTATGTGGCTGTTGACGCCAAAGATTTCCTGGATCAGAACAATCGTGCCGCGCACCGGACCGCTGCTTTCGGCAATATATGCGTCAAGCTCGTGACCATCGGCGGCCTTCAGCTTTATTTTTGTGCCCATCTTCTCACCTATATATGCAAAGCCGAGAGTTTCTCGGTTGCGTCCAGCACCTGCGCCATAAAGTCCACCAGCTGCCATTGTTGCTGCCACGTTACTTTATTTCCCATATCCACGTGGACGAGCGCGGAACTGACCAATGACGCCCTGAGTTCAGCCGAGGGCACGTCTTTCGCCAACCACAGCGTTTCCGACGCTGGAATAACCATATCTCCCGCGCCATGCAGCAAAAACACTGGCGTGTGTAGCTGCGCCAGATGCGCGTGCGGCGAAACCGCCTCCATCTCATCTTTATGCAGCGTGATCTCTCTCAACAGCGGCTCACGCAACTGGTCGCGATGGTGAAGAAGCAGGTCAAGCTCATGCTTTCCTTCAGGACTCAATGCAGCCGCTGTCTTCATGGCTTCCGGTTGTTCCCACAACCATTGCCGCAACGCTTCGCGTGCGACGGGGATATCTTTGGCTGCAAAAAAATCTTCCAGGTGCGAATACGCCAGAATCAAAGCGCCATATTCATGTGCCTGAAGCCGAGCTTCCGCGCCATCGGGGCCGGTAATTACATTGGTGGCAAAAAATCGTGCCACGCGGATCATGTCATCGTGAGCGCCGATGGCCACCACAAAGCCGATATTGTCACTGAACTCTTTGCGGTCCGCCGCCAGCAAGGCAAGTCCACCGGCAAAGCTTAGCCCCAGAACGCCCACTTTGCGTCGCATGCGTTTGCTCAACGCCATCGCCGAATCCCCAATCACATCAATGGTCCTGGCCGTTACGCGGTAATCCGCCAGGTCCTGCAGCTCCGGAGTCATGACCAGCACTCCTGCGCCAGCCAGCGCCCGCGCCAGGTTCCACATCCGTGGATCATCGATTCCCAGATGGTGAACGCCGTGCAGCAGCACCACGCCGCCAGGATCCTGAACATCCTGCGGTGTGTAGGTCCTGAAACGGACGGGACCATGTGGGGTCAGAGCATAGCCATCTTCTTCTTTGAAAGGGTGATCGGCGAAGCGGGCCGGCAATCCCTGCGCATGAGCATCAGAAAACCGCAGCAGCAGTGACATGGCCCGCAAGTGAGCGCCCACAGGATGCAGCAGGACCGACCCGGTCAGAACGACCGAAGCCAACAGCACAAACAGGAAAATAAAAACTCTTTGTCTGCGTGTGAATCTTGCCACGCTATATCTCCAGAATTACCGGCATAATCAGCGGCCGGCGCGCTGTCGTCTTCACGATAAACCGCTTCAGGTCAGCACGGATTTTTTCCTTGATCACGCCGTAATCGGCCTTTTCTTCCGCCGTTGAGCTGTCCAGCGTTGCAGTGACGATGCGCCGAGCCTCGCGGACAAAGCCATCTTCAGATCCGGCAGCAAATCCGCGCATCACGATCTCGGGAATAGACTCCACTGTGCCCTTCAGTTTATTGATGGCGATGATCGGCAGCACAAATCCGTCTTCGCTCAGGTGGCGGCGGTCTTTGATGACCAGGTCTTCCACCACGTCCGTGCGCGATCCGGAATCAATGCAGATGCGGCCCACGGTGACTTTCTCCAGCTTGCGCGCGCCCAGCTCGTCGAACTCAAGTACGTCGCCGCTTTCAAGCATCATCACCTGGCCCACGGAGCCATGCATTGACCGCGCCATGTCAGCCTGAATCCGCATCTGCCGGTATTCGCCGTGGATGGGAATAAAATATTTTGGCTTTACCAGGTTCATAATCAGCTTTTGTTCTTCCTGGCTGGCGTGTCCGCTTACATGGACCGGCGGGTTGGAGCCATCGTCGTAAATCACGTCGGCTTCGCGGCGGAAGAGATGGTCAATCATCCTATAAATGCCTTTTTCATTGCCGGGAATAATGCGGGACGAAAGCACCACGGTATCGCCCTTCTCAATCCGCGCATGCTTGTGATTATCCACCGCCGCGCGCGAGAGCGCGGACATGGGCTCGCCCTGTGTTCCGCTGATCATCACGCAGACCTGCTGCGGCGCGTAATCCTTTATTTGCCCCGGATGAATCAGCAGTCCTTCAGGAACATCAATGTAGCCCAGGTCCATGGCGATCTCTGATGCTTCTGTCATGGAGCGGCCCACCAACGCAACCTTGCGCTTATATTCTCGCGCCATTTCAAATGCCAGCTTGATCCGGTGAATGGACGATGAGAAGCAGGAGATAAACAGCCGGCGATCAGCGCGTGCAAAAATTTCATCAAACTTGCCCCGCACCGCGCGCTCACTGGGCGTATAGCCGCGACGCTCTGCATTGGTGGAATCCTGCAGCAGCGCCAGCACGTTGCCGTCTTTGCCATATTCCGCGAATGTATGCAGATCAAATAAGCGCGTGTCGGTGGGCGTGGGATCAACCTTGAAATCGCCGGTGTGGATCACAACGCCAAGCGGCGTATGAACAGCCAGGGCGACGCAGTCCACAAGGCTATGCGTGACCTGTATAGGATTAATGGTGAATGGCCCAAGGCTAAAACGTGAGCCGGCGCGGATCTCGCGCAGATCAGAATCCTCAAGCAGGCCGTGCTCTTCCAGCTTGTTTTCCACCAAGGCCAACGTGAATTCCGTGCCAAAGACCGGGACTCTCAGCTCCGTGAGCACCCAGGGCAGAGCGCCGATGTGATCTTCATGCCCGTGGGTCAGCACAATGCCGCGAACTTTATCGCGGTTTTGCAGGAGATAGGTAATATCCGGAACAACGATGTCCACCCCGAGCAGTTCGGATTCAGGGAACATCAGACCGGCATCGATAACAATAATGTCGTCACCGTAGCGCACGGCCATGCAGTTCATTCCAAATTCGCCGAGGCCGCCAAGGGGTACAAGATGGAGTTTATGAGAGGGCATGGTCAACAGATGATGCTAACATTTCATCCTGTCGCTTCGCTCCAAACCGCTTACTTTCATTCTCGCCTGATATGCTTTTGCGCTCCTGGGGCAGCGCCGCTCGCCGCGTGGTCGGGCTCGCAGCTTTCCTGCAGGTCTTTTTATTGGATCTGAGAGCACTCATTGCGCCACAGCATCCATTACGGTAGGCGATGGAGTCTCGGTCCCCAGCTCTCCTTCCCATCGGGCAACCACGGCGCTAGCCAGGCAGTTGCCCAGAACGTTGGTGGCCGTCCGCGCCATATCCATGAACTGATCTATGCCCAAAATCAGCAGAACGGGCCAGGCTGGCAGATGGAAGGAATCAAGCGTGCCGAGCAGGATCACCAAGACGGCGCGCGGCACTCCGGCCACGCCTTTGCTGGTGAGCATCAGCGTAAAGACCATGACCAACTGCTGGCCGAAGGTCAGGTATATGCCTGCGGCCTGTGCAACAAAGATGGATGCCAGCGAGAGATAGAGCGTGCTTCCGTCCAGGTTGAAGCTATAACCGGTTGGCAGAACGAAAGCCACAATCTGGCGCGGCACGCCAAAGGCTTCCATACATTCCATGGCTCTGGGCAGGGCCGACTCCGAGCTGGCTGTGGCAAAAGCAATAGTCACCGGTTCAGCCACTGCTTTGATAAAACGCTTGATCGGCAACCGCGTAATCAACGCTACCGGCAGCAGCACACAGACAAGAAATA
Source organism: Terriglobia bacterium (assembly GCA_020072645.1). NCBI lineage: Bacteria > Pseudomonadati > Acidobacteriota > Terriglobia > Terriglobia bacterium. The sequence goes on along the minus strand of JAIQGK010000013.1, from coordinate 66,704 downwards.
CGATCAGCGCCGCGTAGAGCGTCACCAGAAGTTTAGCCAGATTGGCCATCACGCCAAAACCCATGGTTCCTACGGTGTATGCCATGGCGCCAGCCACGCCGATGGGCGCAAACAGCATCACGATGTTGGTGAACTTGAACATCGTTTCGGAAAGGCTTTCACAGAAGGCCAGCATGGGCCGCCGCTTGTCTTCGCCAATGAGCGCCAACGCTATCCCGAAGATAATGCTGAACACCACGACTTGAAGCACTTGGCCATCCGCCACGGATTTGGCAATATTTTCCGGAAAAATGTGCAGGACAACGTCAGTCCATTTTTGCGCCGGTGCGCCTGAAACTGTAGCGGTGGCGGCATTTGGCGGAGGCGTGAGGCCCACGCCGGCCTTAGAGAGATGGATTGCTCCCAGCCCAATAAACAGCGCCAGAGTGGTGACAATCTCAAAATACAAAAGCGCCTTGATGCCCATGCGCCCAACCTGTTTCAGGTTAGAGTGCCCGGCAATGCCGACAACGAGCGTACTGAAAATCAGTGGGGCAATGATGGTTTTGATCAGGCGCAGAAAGATGGAGCTCAATACCTGAAGATTGGCGGCGGTGTGCAAGCGTGTAGCTTCGCTGGCAAATGTGAGGTCATATCCAATTTCGGCGCCCACCAGCATGCCGGCAAAAATCCATGGCGTGAGCGAGCGGCGAAAAAACGCATAGCCGCAAAGAGCAACAATCGCTGCCCAGCGAGATCCCGCCAACAGATAAGGATGGATTAAGACGCCGCTGTAATGCGAGATCGCCCACAAAATGGAAGCGACGCCGGCAAACCCCAGAAACGCGAGTAGAAATCTGTTCTGCAAGCTTTTCATTGAAACGCCTTTGTGCTATCTGCTCATGCGGTGAGCTTCATTTATCTCAATGACGCTCCAGCCCTGTGCCTGTAAAAACCCAATGCTGCTCATCACTGCCGGGCCTGAATAAACGCCAGTGTTCACCCTCTAAAGAGTCGTTAGGAAATATCTGCAAGGTAAGGCCGCCTTCCAGCAGCAATGCAAGCGTTCCAGCCTGTCCCACTTCAATCCTTAGCACAACAAACTGGTTTGTTCCGCCTGCAAACAACTCGGCCAGCACTTCATCGCACCGGTTGGCTCCCTGCACGTCCCAATTGAATTCTTTAGGAATTTCTTCTCTTGTGTCCCGGTAGCTGGCTGGATAATATAGGTCGCGATTGCCTACCACGATCTTTTCGTCTTGCACAAAACGCCATGCGCATTGCACGTGCAAGGCGTATTCTCCAACCTCTCGGGGTTTGCCGCGAAAATCCTTGATGATCTGGCGTCGGCCGAAAGCTAACCACATCAGGTCGGCAGCCCTTCCCGCATCCCAAAGAGGTTTTCCACCAAGAGACGCCATTACATTCTCAACCTGTTGCTGGACTGAGAGAGGATCATCCATGCAAACGACCCGCTCGTCTGAGCCGCCATCTCTTCTTCAGGGCCTCCGCTTCTCCATGGCGGATTTTGGTTTGCGCAGCGATCACCGTAGCAGGTCCTCCAACTCAATCGATCCCTGGGTCTTATCGTCGCGGTATTTCACGATCACCGGAGTATAGAGTGAAAGCCCCCACTCCCGAGCTTTTCCTTTGGTGATGGCGCGCGACCCCGGCACGACGACGGCGTTCTCAGGTATTACCAGCGGCGAATCGGCCGATGAGCGACAGACTTCGCCGCGCACGATGTCATATACCGGCGTGGCGCGGGTAAGGATTACGCCTGCGCCCAGCACCGCGCCCTTCAGAACCTGCGTGCCTTCATAGACGCCGCAATTTCCGCCGACCAGAACGTCATCCTCAATAATCACGGGAGAAGCGCCCACCGGCTCAAGCACGCCGCCAATTTGCGCCGCCGCGCTCAGGTGCACGCGCTTGCCAATTTGCGCGCAGGAGCCGACCAGAGCATGCGAATCGATTAGCGTGGCTTCGTCCACATACGCGCCCACGTTAACGTACATCGGCGGCATGCAGATCACGCCGGGAGCGATATAAGCGCCGCTGCGGATTGACGATCCGCCGGGCACCACGCGCACACGATCTGACAGTCCGAAGCGACGTGCTGGAAAAGTGTCTTTATCAACGAAGCTAAGCACGCCGCTGCCGGATTCTTCCAGGTCGCCCAGGCGGAAGCCCAGCAGGATTCCCTGTTTCACCCAGGAGTTGACCCGCCATTGGCCGTTAACCTTCTCGGCTGCACGGACTTCGCCACGGGTGAGCGCTTCATGAAATTCCCGGAAAGCATGCCGCGCATGCACTGCCACTTCGGGGGGCAGGGTGCCCTTGGAATATAACCGCTCGATCTCTGCGCGTAAGACGTCCATGATTTATGGGCCGTGGAACTCAGGCCGGCGCTTGCCATCCCTTCAGGTTTTGAGTTTAAAAGAACAAGTGCGGAGTATAACTGCAAGAGCGTTTGGCCAGCAAAGCCTTACTTTATGTGGAGGTGTTTGGCATTCCCTCTGATCCTGCATCTAAAGCAACGATGGCCCGGATTCTTTACGTCGCGTATCCCCTGCTCCAGGTCCATGACGAGTCAGCGGGCGGCGCGGAACAGATCTTATGGACGCTGGAGCGCGAAATGGCTCGCGACGGCGCGCAGACCACTGTGGCCGCCTCCTCCGGATCGCGCCTGAGCGGCGAACTATTTTCTACCGGCGAGCCATGCGCGAAGATCGACGATTACGAGCGACGGCGCGACGAGCATGAAGACCGCGTCATTGAGTTGATTCACCGACGCGCGCGCGAGGGCAAGGCGTTCGATCTTGTCCATGACCATTCCGGAAGTTTCTGGAAGCGGGCCGCTGAGGTCGATGCGCCCGTGCTGGCCACGCTGCACCTGCCGCACAGTTTCTATCCGGCAGGAAGTTTCGTTGATGTTCCAGCCAATGTGAGCTTCAACTGTGTGTCCGATACGCAGGCGCGTACCTTCGCCAACCTCGATGCGCTGGCCGGTGTAGTTCCCAATGGTATCGCTTTGGACTGTTTTGAGGCCGAGAGCGATGTTGCGAGGAATGACGACCGCCAAGGGCTGCTCTGGCTGGGGCGTATCTGTGAAGAAAAAGCGCCGCATCTGGCCTTGGAGATCGCAGCGCAAGTGGAAGTCCCCATCACGATCGCCGGACAGGTCTATCCATTTTCTTATCATCAGCAGTATTTTGAGCGGGAAGTGGCGCCGCGACTGCAACGCGTTCCGAATGCCAGATTCATCTCCGCGCCACGGGCAGAGCTGAAGCGGCGCTTGCTGCGAGAGTCGCAAGCGCTGTTGATCACCAGTCTGGCGGAAGAAACCAGCTCCCTGGTAGCGATGGAAGCGGCGGCGTCTGGAACGCCAGTGATCGCCTTCCGCAAAGGCGCGCATGCTCAGGTCGTGAGAGACGGCGTAACGGGTTTGCTGGTGGAAGACGTGGCCCAGGCTGAGTTGGCTCTGCAGAAGATTTCCGCAATCGACTCAAAGACCTGCGTGCACCACGCTCAGAAAAACTTTAGTGCGGTAAAGATGGCTGAGAGATATTCCTCGCTCTATCAGCGGCTTGCCGATCCTGAGAAGATCGTCCGATTTGCTGAAGAGACGGCCTAGGGCTTCTTTCGTAGGCCTTGTGATCCTGAAGAAAGTTATTGAATCGGCTGCAAAATTAAAAATCTCTGCAAGAAACTTTGCCTGTCAGCGATCTTCCAATGAGGGATGTTCTCCTAGGTGGGTAAGCCCTCTGGACACGGACGCCGGGCAAGAATTTGAACTCCTTCCCCCGGCAGCCGTGTCCGGAGGCGATGCATGAGCGGCTGCGCTAAACGGCGTGGCCGCTCCTTTTTGCAGAATCGCTGCTGCGGCTTAGCTGAACATCTTCTGGTAATGCCGATACCAATTGCTCTGAAAGAGTCCCGCAGGATCGTACTGCGTCTTGAGCTTGAGGAACTGTTCGAACTGCGGATAGCAGGCTTCCACCTGTCGCCGCTCGGCGAATCGGTGATACGTAAGGTAGTAGCTGCCGTTGTGCTTGATGGCCAGATCAATCAGCGAACGGAAGCTGCGCGCGGCATTCTCAATTCCCACTGGATCATGCGTGACGTGGAGATTGAAGACCACGCAGGCATAGCGGTCTTTGGCCCAGGGCATAAAACTTTCATCGTCGCGCTCAATCAGCCGCACCACGCCATAGATCACGTTGGCATGCTCACGGCGCAAAGTCTGGGCGGCCTCATCCATGAAATCAATCAGCGCCGGACGCGGCACGTCAATTTCCGTAATCATCTCCGTTGCCGGGACGCGAACGTGCATCCGGCGATCGACATCTTCATGGTAATTGTCCAGATAGTTGCCGAAGAGCTGCGAGTCCGACCAGTAAACCTGCCCTGAGGTTTGCGCATATCGCGAGCCATAAATCTCAAAGGCGCGGCGCTTATATACATGGACGTAATACGTGAGCTTGGCCCAGTCTTCAGGGCTGAACCGTGTTGGGTGCTCGGTAATGGGAGTGCTGCCTGGCACGGGCTGATAGCAGGAGAAGACGCCCCGGTGCAGGAAGCTGGGCCGCCCGCTATCGATGGCAAACTGGAAATCGCCGTAAAGATAGCCATCGCGGATGCGCTGCTCAAAAGCATCCGGAATATCTTTCAGATCGTGAATCTCCACGATCCTGCGCACTTTTACCCGGCGACGTAGCCGCAGTTTTACTGAGGTAATCAGTCCGAACAGCCCATAGCCGCCGATGGCCAGGCGAAAAAGCTCAGGGTTGGATTGCCGGCTGCACTCGCGGAGCTCTCCGTCAGAGTCGAGCAAAGTGAAGGATTCTACGTTTTCGATGATGGGCTTGTTCTGCAGCACGCGGCCGTGGACGTTCGAGGCCAGAGATCCGCCCAGCGTGAATTTGTCCGCGCCAGTCTGCTTCTGCACAATGGCCCATTGCTTCTCTTGCCCTTCCTGTTCGGTATGCAAGTATTCGATCAATTCCGGCCACTCGATTCCGGCTTCCACGTCAAGCAGGCCGCGTTCGCGATCAAAGCTCACTACACGTTTCAGGCTGCGTGTATCGATCAAGACGGAACCATCCGCAAATTGCTGGCCGCCCATGGAGTGGCGGCCGCCCGCAACAGAAATGGCTTTGCCCGCCTGTCGTGCGGCGAGCAGGATGTCACGGCATTGGTCGATGGATGTCGGATTCTGCACTTCGCTCACCAGCGCCGAATTTAACTGCGAATGGATGTCATTGACCTTGATTCCGGTCAGGGCTGGCGGACTTGAAATCTCAGGCGCTGATGACAGGCTGATCGATTTCTTTTCCGCTGCGCATCCGCCAAGCCACAAGGCTGCGCCCGACACGACCGAGGTTTTCAGGAAATCGCGACGGGAAAATCTGGGCTTTGTGTTCTTCATTGCGCTAGCTCCGTGGTTGTCGATTGATGGCGGAAAAGCCGCCGACCACGAAGTTATAAAAGCAGGAGAGCGCGCTCAAGCGGCATGTTGCGGCAGGGGAGCCGTGCCGTGGAATGTCGTGCGGGAATCAGACGATCGCTGCCGGAAAGCAGTATTACTCCTGGCTTTTCGCTGGCGGCTCGCTTTTAGGAGAAACTGGATTGCATTCAGTGCGGTCAATGCGGATGGAGCCGGTTAGGTTGGACGAACCAGCATGCTTCTTCTTTCTTGGCTCTTCGTGAAGTGTGGTGTATCGGAGCATCAGATCAGACGAGATCCAGTCGCTAAGTTCTCCCCAGCCTTTGGTGATATCCACCTGATCGCCCCAGTGAGCGGCGACCTTGGTGAAATACTGCCGCTCCGTGCATCCCCAATCGGAACACGGCTGCGCCGCGGTCAGATTCGAGGCTTCTTCCGCGGTGGGTTCCCATCTTTGGGTAGAACACGAGAATTCGCCGCCTTCAGGGACAGGCGTTCTCTCTGCGACAAGCTCTGATACTTGTTGAATGATCAAGAGGTGGCAACAGCCCATGTGACCATACCCTCTGAAATAGGGGCGCCCACCAGCGACCTTCTCTTCGTGCGCAGCGTAGAACCGTCCGGTAATGGTTGAGGTCACCGTATAAAGACTACATATCCTAAGGCCGGCGCAGGCGCTCCCATCAGGTTCATGAGAACGGAAAGCGCTCAGGCGGTTATCCATGTCCCGATATTGCTGATCTTCGATCAATTTCACGCTATCGACGCGCGCCTGTTGAGCCCAGTTGCGCATGTCATCCGCCGGCCACCAGGAGTGGACAACAAGATAAGTCCTAGGACCTTTGCCATCGCCTCCGGGCTCGAGCCAGATGGAGTTGCCACATCTTTGAGGTAAAAAGAGAGCCGATGGATCACCGATGGTGAAATCCTCGAAACCGCGCGTCACGGTACCGCGCACGCGGACCAGCTTGCCTTCGAACTGCAGAGGATTGCGCTGAAGTTCGCACACTGTAACCGGCATGGCACTCTCCGCAGACTGCGCCAACGCTGCAGGGCCGGACGAGAGAAATCCCAGAACCAAAACCGCGAGCATGGTTGCAGTTTTCACAAGTTGCCTCCCAACTTTGCTGAGAGCGTGTGTCTACAAATCTGAAACTGATGCGTGCACTTGCAGCAACCCGACTTCAGCGGCAATCTTTTCCAGTTTCGACCGCGTTTCCGGCTTGACGGGCAGCATGGGCAGTCGCAGCACTTCTTCAATGCGGCCCATCATCGCCAGCACGGCCTTTGCTGGCATGGGATTTGATTCCAGGAAGTTGGCCTGCATCAGGCGCAGATATTGGCGCTGCAAGCGGCGGGCTTTGTCCCAATCATTGTTTAGAGCGGCCGCAGTGAGTTGCGACATTTCTTTGGGGATTTCATTCGAGCAGACGGAAATAATACCCACGCCGCCCAGGGCGATTACGGGAATCGTGATGGCGTCGTCGCCGGAAAAGACGAGGAAACTTTCCGGCACGTGATTGAAGACCTCAGCGATCTGGGAGATGTTGCCGCTGGCTTCCTTCACGGCAGTGATGTTGGGAATCTTGGCCAGGCGGCCCAGCGTCACGGGCTCAATGTTGGCACCGGTACGGCCAACGACACTGTAAAGCACCAGAGGCTTGTCCACGGCCTCGGCGATGGCTTTGAAATGTTGATATTGTCCTTCTTGCGTCGGCTTGTTGTAGTAGGGTGACGCGGTCAGGATCGCGTCCACGCCTTTGCGGCGATTCAGTTCTTGTGCCTTCTCCACGGCGTCAGCAGTGCAGTTCGACGTGGCACCGGCTACGATCGGCACGCGACCGCCTGCAACTTCAATCGTGATATCGATTACGCGCAGCCATTCGTCCTTGGTCAGCGTCGGCGTTTCGCCCGTAGTCCCGCACGGAACAAGGAAGTGAATGCCGGAGGCAATCTGCCACTCGACCAGTGAGCGAAGCGCTTTCTCGTCAATACTCTGGTCTTGCTTGAACGGGGTAATGAGCGCGGTGCCGCAGCCTTGTAGTTTCATGGAATTCTAGGATAAATGGAGGCGCGCCTTGCTGGCTACTGCGGTCTTTCAACTCTGAAATCTCAGGCGTACAATGGGTCGCCGCAGCCTACAGCTATATAGTTATTCGCCGAGTGTAATCCTGCGAGCAAGTCTGGGCCACTTTCACGATAGAAAAGGAGTATCGCATGTCACTCTCCCGCACGCGTTTCGCCGCTTCACCCTCCAGTTACCGGCCAGCCTTGTTCGCCCGAAGTCTGACATGGCTCCTGCTCTTTTTGCTGGCGCTTCCGCTTGCACTTTTCGCCCAAAATGATCTGGATAACATTACGCCCCAGAAGCTGCCGGGATTGCAGGCATCAGTGCGCGTGATTCGCGATACCAATGATATTCCGCACATCAAAGCGGGCAACGAACATGACATGGCATTCGTGCAAGGCTACCTCCATGCGCAGGACAGGCTGTTTCAGATGGATGTAAGCCGTCGCCAGGCCAGCGGCACGCTTGCGGAACTTGTGGGCCAGGCAGCGCTGGCGCAGGACGTGCAATTGCGCACGCTCGGACTGCGCAGAGCAGGAGCGCGGTCGCTGGCAGTGCAGTCGGCGCGCTCATTGAATCTGTTGCAGGGTTATGCCGATGGCATTAACGCCTGGGTGGCAACGCATCCGCTGCCGCCGGAGTACCAGGCGCTGGAACTGACCAAGTTCACGCCATGGACTCCCACGGACTCACTGGCAGTAGTGAAGCTGATTGCTTTTGGCCTGTCATTCGATATCGATACACAAGGCACGGTGGAATTGTTGAGCATGCAGGGAGCAGGAAAAGTCGTTGGGTTTGACGGCACAAAACTGTTCTTTGAAGATATCGAGCGCTCGGGGCCGTTTGATCCCGCATCGACGGTTCCCGACGCGTCAGTACCACTATCGCAACAGTTGTGGAGCAAGAGCGGCTTCAATAAAACCTTGCCTGGGGGACTTCGACCGGAAACGCTGGCTCTCGCGCAGGAATATGTGGCAAAGACTAAAGACATTCCGCTCCTGCGCCACGCGCGCGAACAGCAACTTGAAGGCGCGTCCAACGAGTTCGCGGTCAGCGGACGGCATACGACGAGCGGAGCGCCGCTGGTGGAAAACGATCCGCATCTTTCGCTGGGTGAGCCTTCCACGTGGTATCCCATACACCTTGAAGCAGGCGATCTGGACGTGATGGGCAATGGCTTCCCCGGCACGCCAGGCGTCACGCTGGGCCGCAACAAGTTTGTGGCCTGGGGCGCGACCAATGATGGGATCGACGTGACCGATACTTTCCAGGAACAGGTTGTGCCTGACGCTACGTCGCCGAGCGGATTTAGCACGATATTCAAGGGCGCGTTGGAGCATGTGATCCCGGTGCCGGAAGTTTTCAGGTTTAACAAAGTGGGAGATGGCATCGTGGACGATCTGATCACGGTGCCGCCGGGGGGAAGCATTCCTCCGGCGACTCTGATTGTTCCACGGCGGAATAATGGTCCGATCATTTCGCTGGATACGGCCACCGGAGCCGCTTTGAGCATCCAGTGGACGGGATACAGCCCCACGCACGAACTGGACGCGGTGCTGACGTGGGCTTCCGCGCACAACCTCAAAGAGTTTGAAGCGGGGCTGCCGTTCTTCTCCTGCCCGCCGCAGAATATTGCTTATGCCGATGTTGATGGCAACATCGCTTATTTTGCTGTTGGCGAAATGCCGGTGCGGGAAGACCTGCAAGCAGGTACCGTTAACGGTGTGCTGCCTGTTTTTATCCGCAATGGCCAGGGCGGGAATGAGTGGCTGCCGGTGATCCATCCTCAGCCGGGGCAGTCCACGGCGTTTGAGATTCTGCCGTTTGCAGAGATGCCGCACGTTATCAATCCGAAAGCGGGCTTTTTTGTGAATGCCAACAATGATCCCGCAGGCGTTACTCTGGGAAACAATCCCATTGGGCAGTTGCGGCCCGGCGGTGGAATCTACTATCTGGGCTACACGTTTGATGCGGGCTTCCGCTCCGGCAGGATTACGCGGCTCATCAAGGATCAGCTCAAGAATGGAAAGATCTCTTTCCAGGACATGCAGAAAATCCAGGCCAACGTGGCGCCGCTGGATGCCGAGTTCTTCACCTCTTTCATCACTCAGGCGTTTGATAATGCGCAAGCACGGGCCGCGCAAAACACACAACTCGCGCAGCTCTCTGGCGATCCGGCCATTGTGGAGGCTGTGGGCCGCTTGCGCGGATGGGATTTCACCATGCCCACGGGAATACCCGAGGGCTTTGATGGTTTCGATGTCGGCGCGCCACCGTTTCCGCGATCAGGCAAGGAGGTTGCCAATAGCATTGCAGCCACGCTTTATAACGTGTGGCGGAGCGAGTTCATCAGTCAAACGCTGGGAACAACGCTGAGCCATGTTGGGCTGGGATCGGTGGAGGCAGCACTGCCGTCACAGACGTATCTCAAAGCGTTGCGTCATTTGCTGGAGAATTTTTCCACGGCGCATGGCGTGGGCGCGTCTGGACTCAACTTTTTCCAGGTCAGCGGGGTAGCGGACGCAGGCGACCGGCGTGACATCGTGATCCTGCAAAGCCTGAAAGACGCGCTAACGCTGTTGGCAAGCCCGGCATTCAACGCTGCCTTTGGCGGATCAACCAACCAGAACGATTATCGCTGGGGCAAGCTGCACCGCATCACGTTCTCGCACATCCTGGGATCGCCTTTCAGCATTCCGCCGGCGGGTGGCGCATTCCCGCAGCCCCTGGCCGGATTGCCGGGTATCCCCACCGACGGCGGTTACCAGACGGTGGACGCAGCCAGCTTCTCCGTAACGGCCAACACTGTGAACGGATTTACTTTTTCCTCCGGCCCTTCTCAAAGGTTTGTTGGCGAAGGCAAGGATGAAGGGATTCGCGGTGTGAGTTCTTTGCCGGGCGGAATCAGCGGAGTGCTGGGCAGCCCGTTCTATGTAAACCTGTTGCCGCAATGGCTTACCAACCATGCATACCGGCAACTTTTCACCCATGATGACCTGGAGCACAACATTTTGAATGTAACCAGGTTTGTGCCGGGGCACTAAACGGCTAAAGACTTCAAACACAAAGGATACGAAGGTGTCCCTTCGTATCCTTTGGGGTAAATCGCTTTCTAAAGCTGGTCCACGATCTCCGGAAACTCAAAGAACCCCGTTTTCCCTCTGATCCATTCGGCGGCGCGCACTGCGCCTTCGGCAAAGCCGACGCGCGATTTAGCGTCGTGGGTGAAGAGAATCGTGTCATTGGCTGAGTCGAGCATGACCAGGTGCATGCCCACGGTCTCGCCTTCGCGGACTGAAGCGATTTCTACTTTCTCCCCAGAGCCAGACTCAAGAAGTCTCTGGAGTGTCACAGCCGTCCCGGAAGGCTTGTCTTTTTTATGGACGTGATGGCGCTCCACAATGCTGCCGCGATATTGGTGTTTCAAGATGGGCGCCACGGCCTGCACGGCCTTGAAGAAGAAATTCATCCCAATGGAAAAGTTTGAGCCGTAGAGCACGGCGGCTTTGCGTTCGCTAGTCAGCTCCCGCACTTTATCAATGTGGTGGTACCAACCAGTGGTGCCCACCACGATGGGAACTCCAGCTTCTACACAGCGAATAATGTTGGGAATCGCAGCGTGTGGCGTGGTGAAATCTATGACCGCATCGATCTCTTTCAGCGTGGCGGGTGTCAAGGCGCGGCCATCCTGGTTTTCCTGGCTGGCCAGCGAGCGGACTTCATGCCCGCGTTCTTTGGCTATCTCTGCAACCAGTGCGCCGGTTTTGCCGCGTCCCAGGACCAAAATTTTCAAGAGAGCACCCATTGACGTTTCATGCGAATGGCTTTCATGCGAACGGCTTTCATGCAAAGACCTCGGGATCCACCTGCGCAAAGAATGTGCGGTGCAGGCGCGAGACTACGTCCGGAACGGCGTCTTCATCAATCACAAATCCTATATTAATCTCCGATGCGCCCTGGGAGATCATGTGGATGTTGGCTTCAGGAATGGCGCTGAAGACCTTGGCGGCAATGCCCGGTGTGCTCTTGATGTTTTCACCCACCAGGCAGACGATGGCCTTGCGACCTTGATATTTCACGTCGGCCAGCTTGGCCAGATCCGCGGCAATGGCCGCAATGGATTCGTTTGAATCAACGGTGACTGAAACGCTGACCTCGGAAGTAGAAACCATATCCACCGGGCAGCGATGGTTGGCAAAAACTTCAAAAATATTCTTGAGAAAGCCATGCGCCATGAGCATGCGCGTGGCGACTACATCCACCACGGTAATGCGTTTCTTGGCGGCTATGGCCTTGAAAATGTTCTTACTCTTGGGAGCGGTGGCGGTGATCCGCGTGCCTTCGCATTTGGGATTGCGCGAGTTAAGAATCAGAACCGGGATATTCTTCTGGATGGCCGGCAGCAGCGTGGCCGGATGCAGAACTTTCGCGCCGAAATAGGCAAGCTCAGCCGCTTCTTCAAAGCTGATGTTTTTGATGCGACGCGCGTCGGGACAGAGATTAGGGTCGGTGGTCATCATGCCGTCCACGTCTGTCCAAATCTCAATGCGCTCGGCGTTAAGTCCTGCGCCGATGATGGCAGCGCTGAAATCCGATCCACCACGTCCCAGCGTGGTCGCAACGCCTTCTCGCGTGGCTGCGATAAAGCCCCCCATCACCGGAACTCGCTTGCGGTCGAGCAACGGCTTCACGGTTTCCGCCAGGCGGGCGTCCGTCTCTTCAAATTGTGGAACCGCCTTGCCGAACGTGGCGTCGGTTACGATGCATTTCCGTGAATCAACATGCTCGGCTTCGATATTGCGCTGGGAAAATGCAGCGGCGGCGATCTTGGATGACACTCGCTCGCCAAAGCCTGCAATCGTGTCGATGGTGCGGGGCGTGAGTTCGCCCACGGCAACAACGCCGCGCAAAAGCTCGTCCAGGCCGTTAAAGTCAGCTTCCAGCTCCGGCGCGATCTGCGCAAACGCATGTGTGCCCAGCAAATCGCTGGCACAGTTGTAATGGCGCTCGCGCGCAACGCGGGAAAGCTCAAGCGCTTTTGCGCGGTCGCCAGCCCCGGCGGCGGCTGACATGGCCAGAAGCTGATCTGTGATTTTGGCCAGCGCGCTGACGACGACCACGGGACATTCCGGCAGGCGTTCGCGCACGATGGCCGCGACGCGATCGATGGCTTGGGCGTCCTGCACGGAGGTGCCGCCGAATTTCATTACGATCATGCGGATAACCCCCACCACGGAGGCACGGAGGGACGGAGAAAGGCAATGGGAGATGTACTGATGAAAACGACGTTATTTTTCTGGCCGAGACAAGTGTCAGGGCATGACTTCAGTCGTGTCGTGTGCGGCTCAAGAAATTTGGCCTTCAGGCCCTGAGGTTTTGAGCAGGGGCTAAAGCCCAAATTCTTTTTCGGCTGAACGACACGAGTAAACTCGTGCCCTGACACTTGTCTCGCACGTGGATGCCATTTGATATGGTCGATCACAAATCGCGCTCGCAGCATCAATTGCTTGCGGTTCAAAAGCGAGGAGCTTTCGCCGCTTGAATTGCTGACCAGGATGTCGCGCAATCGAGCGTCCTTCAACTCAGATATCCCTGCGCTTTAAGCAGCTCGCCATTCAGCAGGGCCGCGCCCGCTGCGCCGCGGATCGTGTTGTGCGAGAGCACGGTGAATTTCCAGTCGAAGATGTTGCAGGGCCGCAAGCGCCCGCAGACAGCGCTCATGCCGCGTCCGCGATCTCGGTCGAGTCGAGGCTGCGGGCGGTCCGGCGCCGACTCATAGATCACTGGCTGTTCCGGTGCTGTGGGCAGCTTAAGCTTTTGCGGTAGGCAGCGAAATTCGTTCCAGGCTTCAATGATCTCTTCCGCCTGCGCCGACTTGCGTAGCTTTAATGAGACGGATTCAGTATGGCCATCTTCCACAGCAACGCGGTTGCAGTGCGCGCTGAGCGTGAGATCAGCATCGATCACGCGCGAGCCGTTCAACGATCCTTTTTTCAGTGAACCCAGCAGCTTGCGCGTCTCCGCTTCCATCTTGTCTTCTTCCTTGGCGATGTAGGGAATCACATTGCCCAGAATGTCCATGGAGGCGACGCCAGGATAGCCCGCGCCGCTGATGGCCTGCATGGTGGCGACGAAAATCTTGTCAATGCCAAAACGGCGATGCAACGGCGCAAGGGCCAGCACCAACCCAATGGCGGAGCAGTTGGGATTGGTCACCATGAAGCCGCCATTTTTCTTGTACCACTTCTGCGTCTTGATAAGCGGAACGTGGTCGCCATTGACTTCAGGGATGATCAAAGGAACGTCTTCCGCCATACGAAACGCGCTGGAGTTGGAAACCACAGCGTGGCCTGCTTCCGCAAACGCCGGCTCAATCTGCTGCGCGGCAGTGGCATCAAGTGCGGCAAAGACCAGCTTGGGCGTGCTGCTGTCCGGGGCGGCGGCGGAGACTTTCATTGCGGCGATCTTTCCCGGGATCGGCGTGGACAGGTTCCACTTGGCGGCTTCAGGGTAAAGCTTGCCTGCTGAGCGGTCTGAGGCCGCGAGCCATGTAATTTCAAACCACGGGTGTTCGTGGAGCAGTTGGATAAATCTCTGCCCGACGGTCCCGGTAGCGCCGAGAATGCCGACTGGAATTTTGCTGGTCATGGTGACTGTTGAAAATTAGATTTTAGCATCAGCAGAGAATCTCACCACAGAGACACTGAGGCACGGAGAAAAGCGGAAAGATTTACCGCAAAGGCCGCAAAGGAATTTATGGGGTTTCGCTATCCATCTGTGAACGCTTCACGCTTCATCGGCGATGGACGATCACAGTCGTTCTTAGATTGTCCTTTGCGACCTTCGCGTCCTTTGCGGTGAAGGGATCTTAGTCCGCCGCTGCTGCTGCCTTCGCCGCTTCTGCTGGCTTGCGTTTGACCAGGTATTCATCGGCCAGGACCATGACCAGCGCAGCGGTCGGAACGGAAACCAGCGCGCCTACAACGCCAGCCAATGCGCCTCCAAGAGAAAGAGCAATGATCACGGTGAGCGGCGACAGGTTGAGCGTGTGGCGCATGATGCGCGGCGAGAGGAAGACGCTTTCAATCTGGAAATAGACAGCAAAGAAGATGATTACGCCCACGAGTTTCTGTGGCGAGTCCATGATGGCCACGGCCGAGGCCAGTACAACAGCGCTGATGGGGCCGGCAATCGGCAGAATGTTAGCGATGCCGGCAAACATTGCCAGCAGATAAAAATATTTCAGGCCGAGCGCCCAATAGACGATCAGGCTGCATACTCCAAGGCTGAGCATGAGCATTGACTGGCCAATCAGCCAGTTGCGCATGCGGGCTTTGGCGCGCAGCAGAGTCGAGTTCAGCCGGGGCTGTTGGTGAAGCGGGAACATGGAGACAACCCAATAGAAGGTACGGTCGCCATCAATAATGAAGTATGCGGTGAGGATGATAGCGGTAAAGAAGCCGAAAATACCGCCAGCCAGGTTCAGGAAGAGTCCACCGGCGCCTCCGGCAATTTCGGCGGCATACTTCTGCAATCCTGCAGGATCAATCTTTGAGGCAAAAGGAAGATGCTTGATTCCTTCAGTGAACTCCGTCAGGTGCCGAGGCCAGTCAGCCGAGAAGTTGCGGCCGTCGCGATAAACGGGCGGCAGGGCAAACACGGCAAATAAGGTGCCCGCAAGGGCCAGCATCAGGATCAGGAAAACGATGGCGAAGCCGCGTCCAGCGCGCCAGCTGCCAATATGCATTTTCTGAATCATACCGATGGCCGGCGACAAGACCACGGCGAACAGCGCGCTTACATAGATGAGCATCAGCACGTCACGGACGCTATAGGCCACCCACAAGGCAAGGATCACGCCAAAAAAGAACAAGATGTCAGACCGGTGGTTATTCGCCATACATTAGTCAAGCCAAGATGAATCGAGCCAACATGGGGGAAGGGTTAACAAGAGTTTAACCCAGAATGGCTGAAAACGCGGTTTCCAGAGGTACTAAAACTTTGGGCGGAACGAGGTTTGGCAAAGGCCGGATATTTTCCGCGCAATAGCTGCGGAACGGACAGGTAAATTTCAAGTCAACTGCCTCAATTCACCATAACTTGCCCTGAATTGCCTTGATACCGTACGTGGAACCGTGCATCTTATCTAAAGAGACGAGTTCGCAACATTCCATGAAACGACTTTATATCATTCGTGTTTTTTCCGCGCTGCTGCTGGTTGCGGCTTTGTGTCCCGTCGCGTCGGCAGCCGAACTTAAACAGAAGACCAACACCGCGTTTGATCGCTACGTCGCGGCCACTGAGGCACGGTTTGCCAACGAACTGCGCCCGGGCGGGACGTTCCTCTATATCGACGCTATGAACCCCGACGCGCGGCGACAGGCTTATGACCAGCTCAAGAACGGCGAGATCCTGGTGGAGAAGCTCGAAACCAAAGCGTCGGGCGTAACCTCTGACGTTCCGGACGGCATGGTGCATCACTGGGTAGGACTTATCTTTATTCCTGGCGCCACGCTGGCTAAGACCTTGCCGATCGTCAAGGATTATGATCGGCGCGCCGAACTCTATAAGCCAGACGTGAGTGCATCCCGCACCATTTCCCACAATGGCGACGATTTCAAGATGTTCCTGCGGCTCCACCAGAAGCGATTTACCACCGTGGATTTCAACACAACGTATGACGTCCATTGGGGCAGGGTTGACGCAAGCAAAGTCTATTCCAACTCCATCAGCACGCGCATTGCTGAGGTAAAAGATCCGGCCAAGCCGGATGGAGAAGAGTTGCCGGTCGGTACCGGACACGGCTACCTTTGGCGGTTGAATACATACTGGCGCTTTGAAGAAAAAGATGGCGGCGTGTATTTACAGTGTGAAGCCCTGTCACTCACACGCGATATTCCCACCGGTCTGGGATGGTTGCTGAAGCCGCTGGTAACGTCGATCCCAAAACAATCGTTGAACCGCGCGCTGGGACAGACGAGAAACGTGGTCCTGCAGGAAGAGAAGAACTGCTGCAAGTCTGCGCAGGCACGCTAGACCCGTCAGACCATTGATGGGTAGCGAGAGCCAAACTTTGAAACACTGAGGAAAGGAGTAAACGAAGGGAATTTGGTAAATGAGTAATTTGGTAATTGGGTAAATGAGGATTGGCCCGCCCTCAAGCTTGCTCCCCCAGCCCAACCTCGATGTATTTTCGTGATTGCCGCAGTGAAGCTTCATACAATCAGATTCGGTATGAGATTTCAAACTCCTCCGCGTCCTCCGTTCCTCCGCGTTTCAAAGTTCTGGTTCTTGTCGCCAACAAAAAAGGGCCCGCCGAAGCGGACCCAGTTTTTTGCAAAGGACGAACGGTGCTGGTTATTGGTTGTCGTCAACGCGCGACGCGATCATGCTGTACGAGCCGGCGTTGAAGAAGATGAGACCGCGCACGCGCACGGTGTTGGCGTTCACGGGTGTGACTTTCAGGTTAGTGCCGCTCACGATTGAAACGGCGATGGTTGATTGACCGGTCAGGGTGGCAAAAGCGGAGCTGGCGTTCAGCGTCAGCGTAAAGCCTGACGCGCTTGCGCCGGAGACAGTTCCCACCAGCGCTTGTTCGCGCAGCTTGAGTTTGTCCGCGGGCATTGGCGAAACAGTGCTGCTGCCTGTATCGGCTTCAACGCGCTGGCCCTTGCCAATGTGGCTGGCATCAAAGGCCGGCGTGGCGCCGCCCAGATTCAGTTTGTCTGTGCGCACGGAGAACGCGGTGCTTGCGCTAATGGCAAGGTCCACGGTGACCGGCGGCGTAGCGGAGTTGGACGAATCAACCTGATGAGCAATCGTGATCTGCGTGGCCGGCGCGCCGGTTACGGCAGTGATTACGCCTTCAGCTTCTTCGCCGCTCTGGCTTTCTTCCACACCAATCTTGGTAGCAAGCTTGCTGCCGTCGGGCTTGGTGGTTGCATCCACTTCAACAATGTCACCTACCTTGAGCTGTGAAAGCGAGGTGATGCCATCCTTGAACTGCGTGGTGGCGTCAGTGGCAAAAACGATGCTGCTGGTCTGGGTCTGGATAGTGAAGTTCGGCGCTGCAATAGATGTCACGCTGCCGTGAACGTCATCCATTTCGCCGCTGTCTTCGTCAGTATTGGTGGCGGTGGCGGTGGTCACGTTGAATTTCGCCGTCACGGTGGCCGAGGTCGGCGGCGCGCCGTTGAGCACGACTGAGTTGGCCAGATCAAGGTCAAAGTTAATGACTGAGGAACTGCTGCTGGTCACGGTAATCGGGGCAGTGAAAGTCACCGTTACGCTGCCGCTGGTAAGGGTGGCCGGAATTTTTACCGGCGCCGGCGGTACAGCATTGTTCATGACCACGACTTCAGGATTGGAAACCGTGAGCGATGCTCCGGAATAAGTTCCCGGCGGAATGTTGACCAGGGCCAAAGGCTCAAACGATCCTGCCTGGTGGACAAACTCAACCTCGGACGTTTTAGAGAGCAAGTTGCCCGTGGTGGCTGTGGTTCCGCTTCCGGTAAGTGTCAGAGAGCTGACAGAAAGCTCAAACTTAACGATCGCATCGTTCAGACCGTCAGTAGTGTTGATGGTGGCGTTGGTCGGTCCGGCATTGAGATTGCCGGTTCCGCCGCAGCCTGTCGCCAATATCATGGCAACCATTGCAACAGTTAAAAGTAAATACCGCTTCATAGGGGCCTCCAAGTTTTCAGTGAGTGGGGAAGTCCTCGCGGTGGATAAATGCACTTGGCGGGCCAAGCGTGCCAAATAGGATAAGTGCTGCTTTTTCAGTCGCAGAAGTATGCGGGGGATAGGATTGGGTGGGGTCAAGGCAGTCCAGCTGTGGCGATAAGCCACACCGAATCAAACACTTGCGGCCAATGGCCAAAGGTAACATCCTTTGGTCCCGACAGAAAGGCAGGCGCGAAAACAGGTTAGAAAAGAGAAAAGGCCGCGATCCTCGGCAGCCTTTGAATATCGATTGATAAACGCTGACTTTACTGCAGTTCAATCTTGTTTACGGTCATACGCTCGCCATTCATGGTTCCGGTCACGTTGACCTTGATGTCATTATGCTTCTGCATATCGGCAATGAACTGTTTGGCTTTGGCGTTGCTTGCGGCGTCAAATTTGATGATTTTCTTGTCGTCCGTCAGCAGGCCGTATCCGCTACTCGCGCAATCCGGCATTTGCAGGCAGTCTTTTGAGTGCTTAACGCCAAAGTTGGCGCGTTGACCTTCTTCAGAAGCGCAGGCTATATCTACCAGATAACCCTGAACCTTTCTATCCGCGGCGAACGCGCTAAGCGCCACGGCTGTGAGCAATACGAGCGTTAGTTTCTTCATCCTTCTCCCCTGAACTGATTTGTCGTAAGTGTATAGATTGATAACTGATGTGCGGGTTACAAGTAAAGCGCTAGTTTGCGACCTTTGGCTGGGTGACTCAGAGACGAAAACAGCCCGCTCAGTGTAAAATCATATTGTTGCGGTCATTTTTTGTGGTCATTGGACGCACCGCTTGAGAGGCGTGCCGTCCCCAAATTTCCCGCCGCATTTGCCGCCGCCGACTAAGGCCGCGGAAACCCGACATCCTCAGGAGAAGATTGAATCATGGCTAAGATCGCCAAAACGGCAGACCGCAAGAAAATAATGGACACCACCAAGAGCACCGATTGCCCTAAATGCGGCAAGCCGACCAGAATCGTGAAGCGTGTGAAAGACCGCGAACGCAACACCCCTGGCGGAATCTTTATTTCCTGCTCTGGCTGCGAATTCCACGAGAAGCTCTAACACTTGCACGGGCTGCCGCGCTGACCTGCGACGGCCCACTTATTATCCCTTCGCTACTTCTTGCCACCTATTTTTTCTGGCTTCTTGCCCTGCATAGCAGCAGGGTTTGCGTTTAATGCCGGGCTAGGAGGTGCAAGCGGCAGAGCAGCAGGTTTTGCCAGCGCTGCTTTCGTCGGTTCAGGCAACTTGTCAGCATGCTGCAGCAGTTGCGATACCTGCCACATTTGCGTGGGCGTGAGCATGTCCTTAAAGCCGGGCATTCCGGTCAGGCGAATTCCGTTTTCCACTTTCCAGTAGATTTTGCCCGGCGGATCGTCGGTGACCATGTCGTCGCCGGATAGGAGCTGTGGCGGCAGGGGGAACATGCCTTTGGCCGCGAAGCTGGCTTTCTCGCCGGCAAAACCATGGCAGAAGGCGCAATTCTCAACATAAACATGCGCGCCCTGCGTCAGGTTAGGCTCGTCTGCCGGCACCGGCGATTGCTGCACCGGGTCTTTCGCCATTCGCGCGCGCAACGCCATCTTGGCGATCTTCTCTTCCATCGGCAAGGGCGCAGAGGCCGTGGCCACCGGCATCATGCCCATCTTGATGTATAAATAGCCGCCAATCGCAGGAATCAACAAGCCGACAATCAGTCCGAGAACAAATTTTTTCAAGTTGTTTCTCCTTGATCCTGATCAATGATAAGTGATCAGTAATGAGTGTATGAATCCAATTTGCGTTACAGCAAGTGTCTTCCAAGTGACAAAGCGGTCAGTCTCAGATCGTAGCTGGCGGCAGAACTGCAAGCAGCCAAGAGCTAATGGCCAAGGCCATTACCAATCTCCCATCACACAATCTTGTTCCCGCACTCCGGACAGAACTTTGTGCCGGCTTCAAACTTTGTTCCGCACTTGCCGCATTCGTTCTTTGGCCGCAGAGCCTTGCCGCACTCCGGACAGAACTTTGCTCCCTGCGTGCGCGCCCCGCAGGCGGGACACAGCGCCACGGCTTCCGTCGCCAGGTCCATGCCCTTGGTCATGTCTTGCTGTTGCAGCTTCTGCTTCATCTGATCGACGGTGGTCTGCACCTGCGCCGACGCCAATTCCGTATCAATATCCGGCGCACAGTCATAGCAGAGTGAGCGCTTCGCGTTCCAGCATGAAGCCTGACAAACCCAGTGTGTGCACTTGGGACATTGCCGGAAATTCGGCTTCGCCTCTTCGATTGCGTTGCGAAATGCTGAGTCGTGCGCCGGTCCTCTCACCGCGCGCTCAATTTCGTAGCTCGATGAACTGGCTTGTCCCAGGACGCCGCCGAAAAAACTTCCCGCCGCGTGCAGCGCGCTGGCCGCCATCCCCGTAGCCGACGCCTTATACTCGCTCATAAATCCGTTGCCGCAGCGATCGCAGAAAAACTCAAACTGAAAACCTTTGTCCGTGGAGTGGTCAGTGTGATTTCTTGTGAACTGGATAAGCGCCATGGCATTTCTCCCAGGAACGATGGGGGGATGCCTCGGATTCTAGTGGATGCAGCGGTGCGAGTCCACCCGGAACCCCTAACTGGTGGACGGACATGGATGGCACCCGAGGTTTCTGTTCACACGGATAAATGCAGGCCACAGGCGGGGGCACTGAGGCAAGACAAACTCACGTTCTCTGTGCCAAGACATCTGTAGAAGGGAAATGCCCAAAGTGGAGGCGTTCACAACCGCTGATCGCGATCATCATCACGATCATGCGTCTCTACCCGGATGAGAATCTCCCTTCTCAAGCAGAGTCGCAACAAGCAGAGTCGCAACAATAGGGCTCCCTCGCTCCGCTCGGGATGTTAGAAGATGTCAGGAAAGCAATCCTTCCACCGCAGCGTAAGCTTCATTCAACGCAGCATCAAGCTGGGCGGGATCTTTGCCGCCGGCTTCCGCCATGTCTGGGCGTCCGCCGCCGGAGCCGCCGACTTTTTCCGCGACCTGCTTAATCACTTTTCCGGCCTGCACGCGTGAAGTCAAATCGGCGGTGACGCCGACGATCAGCGCAACTTTGCCGTCTTGTACCGAGCCGAGCACCACAACGCCGGAGCCCAGCTTGTTGCGCATGTTATCGACCAGCGTGCGCATCTGGCCGCGATCAAGATTATCCACGCGCTGCGCCACGACTTTTACGCCTTTGATATCGCGCGCCTTTTCGCCGACAGATGCTACCTGCGAGCCTGCCGACTTCATGCGCATCTGTTCCAGCTCTTTTTGCAGCTTCTTGATCTCGGCATCTTTTTTGTCGAGTTCACCGCGCAGAGCTTCTGCCGGCGAGTGAGACTTGGTCTGTGGGATCAGAGAAGACACAAGGTTTTCCAGCTTGTGATCCAAGCGAAAGTGCTTGAGAGAGCCTTCACCGCTGAGAGCTTCAACGCGTCGCACGCCGGAAGAAACGCTGCCTTCACTCATGATCTTGATCAGGCCAATTTCGCCGGTGGCGTGCGTGTGCGTGCCGCCGCAGAGTTCGGTGGAAAAATCGCCGATCTTCACCACGCGGACGCGCTCGCCATATTTTTCTCCGAACAGCGCCATGGCCTTGTATTCGTTGATGGCCACGTCGATCGGGACATTCTCAATCGTATCCACGGGCGTGTTGCGCAGGACGTGTTTGTTCATCAGGTCTTCAATGTCCTGAAGTTCTTCATCGGCCACGGCGGCGAAGTGCGAAAAATCAAAACGCAGATGGCCAGGATCAACCAGCGATCCGGCCTGCTTTACGTGTGGGCCCAGCGTTTCCCGCAGCGCGGCATGCAGCAGATGCGTTGCGGTGTGGTTGCGCATGGTCGATTCGCGCACGTCCACGTGGACCACGGGATCAACTTTCATGCCGACGAAAATTGGCTGCCGCGCCTTGACCTTGTGCGCGCGCACGCCCTGTACCGGCATATAGCAGCCATTCACTTCAGCAACGATGCTTGAATGCGATTCGTCGTAAAGGATTCCGATGTCACCCACCTGCCCGCCGGAATCGGCATAGAACGGCGTATGGTCCAGAACGATCTCGCCTTCTTCGTCCGGGTTGAGCACCTTGACGCCTTGGCCGTCCTTTACGACAGCAAGCACCTCACTGCCTTTTGACCGCGTGGCGCGATAGCCTTCAAACTCGGTCTTCTTCAGGTCGCGATAGACAGGCGCGGCGGTCTGCTTGGAGCCGCCTTTCCAGGACGCGCGGGCGCGCTCGCGTTGCGCCTGCATCGCGCGCTCAAAACCTTCCACGTCCACGCTGATGCCCGCATCGCGGCAGGTGTCCATGATGAAATCAAAGGGTAGTCCAAAAGTGTCATACAGCTTGAACGCATCTTCACCGCGATAACGCAGCTCACGTGCGCTCTGGTACTGGTGCTGCGCCAGTTCCGCGCGCGACATGCCTTGCTCGCCCAGAGGATCGCGTGCGAGCGCGGCCTTCTGGCTGTCCGCTTTTTCCTTGCGCAATGTCTTGAGATCGGCCTCAAGCCGCGCCAGCCCGGCATCAAGGGTGTGCGCGAATCGGCGCTCTTCTTCAAAGACAACTTTGGAAACGCGATCTGCCTGCTCCACCAGCTCAGGGTAAGCGTCCTTCATCAGGTCGCGGACGGCCTTTACCATTTCATGCATGAACGGCTTGGTGGCGCCGAGCAGGCGTCCGTGGCGTATGCCGCGACGCAGAATTTTGCGCAGCACGTAACCGCGGCCTTCATTCGCGGGCAGGATTCCATCTGAAATCAGGAATGTGACAGCGCGTGCATGATCGGCGACAACACGCAGGCTGGCCGCTGAGCGCGAACCTTTTTCCGCCGCCAGTTCCTTTTCCAGATTGACTCCCGTGAGCTTTGCCGCAGCCGCCAGCAGAGGCATGAAGAGATCAGTATCGTAATTGGAAATCTTGCCTTGCAGGACAGACGCGACGCGCTCCAGTCCCATGCCGGTATCGATGGAAGGGCGCGGCAGCGGGTTGAGCGTGCCGGTGTTGTCACGATCAAACTGCATGAAAACCAGGTTCCAGATTTCCACGTAGCGGCCGCATTCGCAGGGGAACATGCAATCAGGATGGCCTTCGTCGGAAGCGGCGGGGCCCATATCGAAATGGATTTCACTGCACGGGCCGCAAGGACCGGTATCTCCCATTTGCCAGAAGTTGTCCTTCATGCCCATCTCAAAGATGCGCTCTTTAGGAACGCCCACGGCGCGCCAGTGCTTTTCCGCGTCGTCATCACGCGGAATACCCTGCTCGCCCTTGAAGATGGTCACGTAAAGATTGTCGCGGGAAATGCCATACCATTCAGAAGCGGTCACCAATTCCCACGCGTAAGAGATCGCTTCCGCCTTGAAGTAACTGCCAAAGCTGAAATTGCCGAGCATCTCAAAGAAAGTGTGGTGGCGCTTGGTAAAGCCCACGTTTTCCAGATCATTGTGCTTGCCGCCTGCGCGGACGCACTTCTGTGAGCTGGCGGCTTTGTTGTAGTCGCGCTTTTCCAAGCCAAGAAAAACGTCCTTAAACTGGTTCATGCCCGCGTTGGTGAAGAGCAGCGTGGGATCATTGGCAGGCAGCAATGACGACGAATGCGCGCGCTTGTGCCCTTTGCTTTCAAAGAAGCGCAGGAATTTCTCGCGAATTTCAGAGCCGGTCGGCATCATCTCTATTGTAAACATAGAAACATACAGAACGGCTTCCGATCCTGCGGGCCATGCCGCTCTTTCCACTTGCCGGGTTTCATCACTTCATCTAAAGTGTGCGATGAAAGTGAGGCCTCAGTGGCTCAACGGTTTGGTCTTGGGCAGACAAATAGGCTGGTCTTGTTGGCAGTCCTTGTGTGTTTTTCCTGCAAGGCCCAGGATAGCAATGAACTCGGCAAACTGGTGAACTCCATTTCAGAGTGGGGAGATGAACTCAACTCGCCGGGGACTAAACTTGAGGCGCACCTGATGGGAAAGCAGACAAGAAATGGCGCTGACTATGCCCTTTATGATTTCTATCTCACCGGGGCTCCGGCTGATCAGGTTTATACAATTTTCCAGTGGCCACTCGGCAAAGCTGGGCCTGAAACAGTTATGCCCGCGTATATTTCCGACAATGGCAGGCTTTGCATGCATGCGATCGGCTGCCAAGGCACTTCAGGCCCTTACGTATTGTTGGCCTTCCTTTCTTTCCCAGGCTTGCCGCATCGCATAGGCATTGCCTCCGAAGATAAAAAATATAAGGCCGCAATTACAATTATCCCCAATCCCATCATTGCTGAAGACAAAGGATGCAGCGTAGAAGTTATTCGCGCGCGCGAAGATTTTAGTCTTGCTGTCCTTCGCGGCAAGGGCTTTCAGCCCAGTGACGAAATCAAGTACACGTCAAATTCGGCCGGTGAGAAGATGAAGGGGTCCTTTAGAGCCAACGAGCATGGCGAGTTCGTTACAGGTTTCGGTCCTGGAGTGAAAGGCAAGCTGAAGGGAAACGACAAAATAGACTTTAAAGCTCCGGGCTGCGCCCCTTCTGTTTCCTATCATTGGGGCGCATTAGGAGATTAGTTGTCTCAGTCTGCCAAAATTCTCTCTGCCTACATTTAGCGTTGGCTGTTCGGTTCTTCGGTCGATTCCTGCTCCTGCTGTTTGCGCAGCAGCGGGAAAAGGATCACGTCGCGAATCGATCGCGAATCCGTCAGCAGCATGGTCAGCCGATCAATGCCGATGCCTTCGCCACCGGTCGGCGGCAGGCCGTAAGAGAGTGCGCGGATATAGTCTTCATCCATTGCGTGGGCTTCTTCATCGCCCCGCTCTTTTTCTTTTAGCTGCTGCTCAAAGCGGCGGCGCTGCTCTTCCGGATCGTTCAACTCGCTGAACGCATTGCCAATCTCCAGGCCGCCGATGAACACTTCAAAGCGCTCCACCCAGTCCGGTTCGTCGCGCTTGTTCTTTGATAAAGGCGAGATAGCGACGGGAAAGTCATACAAGATCGTAGGCTGGATCAGGTGATGCTCGGCCACATGCTCGAACATCGCTGCAATGGTCTTGCCCGCAGGCTCTTTGGGATCGTAAGGCATGTGCGGCATGTGGCTGGCGTTGAGGCGCTTTACCAGCGCAGCGACAGACTCATGCGTGGCAAAGTCCGCGATCTCCGGCTTGGGCGCGGCGGCTTCCGGCCAGTATTTAATAATGGCTTCGCGCATGGAGAGCCGCTGCCAGTCGGCAAAATCAAATTCCTTGCCGTCGAAAGTGGCCTTGGTGGTGCCGTTCACGTCCAACGCTACCTGCTTCAGCATGTCTTCCGTAAGCTGCATCATGTCGTGATAGTCGGCATAAGCCTGGTAGAACTCCAACATGGTGAACTCAGGATTGTGCTGCGTGGAAATGCCTTCATTGCGAAAATTGCGATTGATCTCGTAAACGCGTTCCAGCCCGCCTACGACGAGGCGCTTCAGGTACAGCTCAGGCGCAATGCGCAGAAAAAGATCGACATCGAGCGTGTTGTGGTGCGTAACAAATGGGCGCGCTGTCGCACCGCCGGCGATGGGCTGCATCATCGGCGTTTCCACTTCTACAAAATCGCGTGCATCCAGAAAGCGCCGGATCGACTGCACCACTTTGCTGCGTTTGACGAAGACCTCGCGCACGTCCTGGTTCATGACCATATCGACATAGCGCTGGCGATAACGCAGTTCCACATCGCTAAGGCCGTGCCATTTTTCCGGCAGCGGCAGAAAATCTTTGGCCAGAAAGGTGATGTCTTCCGCGTGGATCGTCAGCTCACCGGTTCGCGTGCGGAAAAGATATCCGCCCACACCAATGTGGTCGCCCAGATCGAGCAGCTTATACAAGGCGAAACCCTTTTCGCCGACAAAGTCGAGCTTCACGTATATCTGCAGCCGCTTGCCGCCCTGTTGCAGGTGGGCAAAGCCGGCCTTGCCCTGCAAGCGTATGGAGATGATGCGGCCAGCAACTTTTACCGGAACGCGGCCCTGTTCCAGCTCTTCAGCGGTGTTGTGGCCGAATTCGGCCAGAATCTGTGGCACGGTGTGGGTAAAGGCGAACTTGTGCGGATAAGCCTGCTGGCCCAGGGCTTCAATATCGCGCAGCTTCTGCTGCCGCAACTGGTAAACGCTATCTTCAAAGGACACTGTGTGGCTGAACCTCGTAGGTGTAAACGCTCGATTATAAATGACGCGAACCGGCAATCCGGCATCAGATGTCATGATGGCGGCGGCCCGTTTCCTGTATCATTCTGCCGCAGTCAAAGAGAGGAGCATCCATGCTCAAAGGTTTCCGGCAGTTCATTATGCGGGGCAACGTACTGGACCTGGCCGTGGCCGTGGTAATTGGCGCGGCGTTCGGCGCGGTAGTCACCTCATTTGTTGGCAACATTCTTACGCCGCTGATTGCAGCCATTGTGGGCAAACCGGATTTTTCTGCGCTTAACTTCTTCATCAACGGTGCAGTGATTTCCTATGGCATCTTCCTGAACGCGCTGATCTCATTCCTGCTGGTTGCGGCGGCGGTTTACTTCTTTATGATCGCGCCGATGAATGCCTGGAAGGCACGCGCTGCTCGCAACGCGATTCCGGCCGATCCCACCAGCAAGAAGTGCCCGGAATGCCTGAGCGAAATTCCCATTGCCGCGCGACGCTGCGCATTCTGTGCCTCAGTGGTATCCACGCCCACGGCGCCGGCAAACGCATAAGCTAGTGCCCGTGGTCCTGGGGTAGCAAGTTGATCAAAGTGCGTTGGACGGCGAGCAATAGATTGGCAGAAGTTATCTCATTTTTCCTGAGAACGCCTTTTTGAAGGCATCTTTACCGCAACGCATGTCCATGAGGACCCTTTGGCGGCATTGCTCCGCACTCGGATACCGCCGCCATATTTATTGGCGATTCCGCGGGCCATCCACAGCCCCAGGCCGCTGCCTTTTTCCGGCTTAGTGGAAAAGAACGGCTCAAAAATACGGTCGCGATGTTCAGGCGCAATGCCGGGGCCGTCGTCTGCGATGATAAGCCGGAATTCGCGCCGTGAACCTTCGCCGCCCAGGCGCGCGCTGTAAAGTTTTATCCGGACCACGCTGCGGCTCTTTTCCACCGCGTTTTCCATAAGCGCGGTAATTAACTGGCGCAGGTCCGCGTCAATTCCATAAAACTCGCAGGAAGAAAGGTTCGTTTCAAAGCGAATGCCTTTTTTCCTGATGCGCGAATCCAGGTTCGCCAGCGTATCTTCCACCACGCGTTGCACCTGTATATGCCGGGCAGCGGCAGTGCGATTATAAAGACCAATCATCTGGCGCGTGATCTTGGTAATGCGCCAAAGCGATTCCTGTGCCGTGCCAAGCAGTTCGTCCGCCTGCACTGGTCCGTTGTCCTGCCGCAGCAGAAACAGAGCATTGGTAAGCGCCGCCAGTGGATTGTTAATTTCATGTGCCAGGGCATTGGCCATGCGCGCTCCGGCTGCATTCAATTCGCTGGAGTTCAGCGCTTCCTCCGCGCGCTTAAGTTCGGTGATGTCACGGGAAATTCCCACAATGCCGATCACGGCTCCTGTGGAATCGCGACAAACATTCTTGGAGGAGTGCAGATGCCGCACGCCATCGGCGTAGACCCGCGTCTCCTCAAAAACCTCTGAAATGCCAGTCGCCATGATCTGACGGTCTTTTTCCATGATGTGCCGGGCATGCTCTTCAGGAAAGAGGGCGCGATCATCTTTGCCTATGATTTCCTGCGGGTTCATGCCCACTGAATGTGCGGCGGCGGGATTCACGAATACGTACCGGCCTTCGTGGTCTTTCATGTAAATGAAATCCGCGGTGCTCTCCAGCAAGGTCTCCAGCACGAGTTTGTGCTGAGCGAGCGCTTCCTCTGCTGTTTGCGTAACAGGCAAAGGCGTGACCTTATGGGCACGCTGAGTATTCGGTTGTTTCAACGCCATGGGCACTGCTCGAAGGCCGGAAGCCCTTCGAAAATTGCCTTGAGAATACAACTTTCACTGACGGAAAGCCAAGCCTTAGGTGCTCTTGCGGGACCGATTAAGAGATATGCCCGAGGAGCTGGCTGCTGCGATGCAACAACAACCTTTGTGTTCCCGCCAAGGCTCTTGTGGTGGTCGCTAGAGATACTTACCCGCAATACCGCCGCATGGTGCGCCACGTGCCCGGGCAAACATACGATTGTGGTGACTGCTAGAGTTACCAGGCACTCACGCGAGACATCACTGTAATGTGCCTGATTCGGAAGTCCGGCTTACCGCAAACATGGAGCAGCAAGGCCAGAAGATCAGCATCCGTTATGCCTTGCCTGCTACTGGCCCATGTGGAAATTCACGAACACTGTGGTTTCCACTTCCACTGGCTGCCCGCTGAGCATGTACGGTCTATACCGCCATTGCTTTACGGCATCCATGGCGGCAGCAACCAACATGGGATGACCCTCGACCACTTTTAAGGACTCAATCGTGCCCTGCGTCGAAATAATTGCCCGAAGCGTGACCGTGCCCTGCACGTGCGCTCTTTGGGCGATCATGGGATAAACAGGTTCAACCTGGCTTTGCAGCAGTCCCAGGGACACTCCTTGCGAAACAACCAGCCGTTTGGGAATCTCCGCTGCCTTTGGCGCCGGGGTGCTGCTGGCGTGGTTCGCCGTGGAGATGAGCGAACCGATTACTCCGCCCGGCTGGCCTCCAGGTACTCCGCCTACCACGCCTCCGGCCACTCCCATTGCCGGTGGCGGAGCCTCTTCTTCCTTGATCATCTTTACTTGTTTAGGGATTTTGTTGGGCGCCAGCAGTTGTCCATTCACGATCTGGCTTACCATCTTCACGGCCTTCATCGGGGGTGCCGGCGGGGGAGGCGGCGGCGGTGGCGGTGGCGCCACCAGGAAAGTTACCAACTGCTGCGCCGGCAGCGTATCAAGAAACCACAGCGGAAGAAGCACAAGAATGCCGACAATGAATCCCTGAACAACAAACGAGAACAGCGCCAACCCTTTCCTCCGTCTGCGTTCAGTCTTGCTGAGTTCCAGCAGGCTATCGGAGAACATTGGCCGCGGAGGAGTATATGTAGCCACCGTGGGAACGGCCGGACGTGGAGCTTTCTCCACAAGAAACGGTTTTTCCTCTTTTTTGAGCGCCGGTAACGCGTTCATGATGACAGCCTCCTTGCTGTAACTCTGGCCCGAAGGCGAATATGGCTTCTCTGGCGGTTACTCTGGATTTTCCCCTTTTGCGGCGGCGTCTGACTGTGACGGCGCTCACATTTCATTCAGCTCTCGTTGGCGAAATCACAACCGATGTCGCCCATGATCCTGCCCATCGGTCTCGCCATCTTGAAAGCGCGCTTGTAAGCGCACTACGTGGAGTGGGTTTTCTGAAAGACAATCTGGAGCGGAGAGAAAATGATGACCAAGAAACTGGTTCTATTGTGCTTTTGCTCGCATGGCCGCTGGCATTTTGCCAGGACAAAAAGCGGTGCTGGTTGCCAAGTGCTTAGTGCTCTTTACTACATAAATAACCTACAAATATTTTTTCCTTAACACCGACTCATGGTGCGCCGTATGTCCGGCCACGATGTACGCGCATGCCCTCACGCTGAACGGATTTCCACTGGCCGTGCCTGTTCTGGTCCAAGCTTCTTCTGGAAGATTGCGGAAGAACGAAATCGTTGCGAGACGGATCTCACGGAATTCTTCCAGGTGCCGCGCCCATGGGATTTCGTCTGACTTGGCGGCGGCGACGGCAATGTCCTGATCGAAGCTGGGAAGAGATGTGTCGAACTTGCGGGCGAACCACAAGGCACGCATCAGGAAGACGCGCTCAGTATCATTCACATGTCCCCACATCTGGCGGATGCTCCATTTTTCCTGCGCATAGCGGGAAAGCGATTTTTCTTCCGAGATGCCGCGCAAAAATGGCAGCGTTTCGTCGAGCTGGCCTTGCAGCGTGCTCAGGATGTCATCGCCGCTAACGCGGTTGATATAGCCGAAATAATACGGTGCAGCTTCGTTGGCTTCAGGGCGGCCGATCATGGAAGTGATCATGAAAATAATGTTAGCAGCCTGGGACGAGTGGAGCACAGGCACACTCTTGCCTGTGCCGTTTGCCGGCACTTGCGCTTTAAACCGCCGATCATAAAAAATGGGGCACTATGTTTAGCCGCAAAGCAAAACCCGAACCAGTGCAGGCCACCAGCGGACGGATTGAGATCGAGCGCCAGGGCCACGTGGCCTATCTTGAATACACGCTGGTGGGGAAAATCCTGCAGCTTAGCCATAGTGAAGTTCCACAGGCGTTGCGGGGCCAGGGTCTGGGCGCTGAGCTGGCGCATTCTGCCTTCGAGTGGGCCCGCGAACAAGGCCTGAAAGTTGACGTGATCTGCCCTTCGGTCGCGGAATACCTCAAAAAACATCCTGAATATGCTGACCTGGTACTCTAACCCGGTTAAGTTGCTATGCAATTGATTGCAGAGGGGTTATGCGCGGTTGGATTATAAGAATCTCTAATAACCCGGCTGATATGCGGCTGCACAGGTTAAAAGTCAGGCTGGAGAGTTTATTGATAAAAGAAGGCAGTAGTCGCCAACATCCGAGTAAGTCGCATGCCAGACACTCCGGTTACATAATATTCTTCAAAGCAGCTCGACCTCAACTAGGCTTTCCACATTAAAGTTATTAATGTTCTAGGCCAATCTATATTTTCCCAGTTATTTTGTACTCGCATTCCAGCCCTTCCGGAACCTCAAGGCTGGAAAGACTACATAAGAACGCCACCCTTCAGGCCCAAACAGCAGACCGACCGAATCCAACCGGCTCCTGCCAGTAACGCCTGACGTGTGTCTAAATCAAGGAGCCTCATCTAATGAAAAAGAGTCGACGCGATCTTTTGAAGTTCGGAGCCATGGCGGGCGCGGGGCTGGTTATCCCCAAATTCGCTTCCGGCCAGACAGTCAATACGCGGGTCCACACGCAAGGCGGTGTCACGTTTCATGGACACGTCCAGCATCCGATTGGACAACTCACAACCGCGGCCAACACGCTTACGCCGTTTGTTGACCAGCTGACGATCATGCCGGTGATTAAGCCCGATCCAAATGGAGTTACGCACATCCGCATGCAGCCCGCAATGCAGAAGGTCCATCGTGATCTTCCGCCTACTCCCATCTGGGGTTATAACGGAATCTGGCCGGGACCGACGATGGAAGTGCGCAGCGGCGTTCCGGTAAAGATCAAATATCACAATGACGCTTTACCCACGACGCATCCGCTGCCGGTGGACTTCACCATCCACGGATCGGAAGCCGACAAGCCGCAGGTGCGCAACGTTGTCCACCTGCATGGCGCCAAGATCCTGCCGGAAAGCGATGGTTATCCTGAAGCATGGATTTCTCCCGACGGCGTGACCGGTCCGGTGCTGTTCAATCCTGATGCGTTTGTCTATCCCAATGACCAGCAGTCCACCATGCTCTGGTATCACGACCACACGCTGGGCATCACACGGCTCAACATGATCATGGGCCTGGCCGGCGCTTACCTGATTCGTGACGCTGTGGAAGATTCGTTGAACCTTCCCAAAGGACAATTCGAAATCCCGCTGATCATCCAGGACCGGTTGTTCAATCCAGACGGCACGTTCCTTTATCCCACGGCTGACGGCGGAACGCACCAGTTCTGGATTCCCGAGTTCTTTGGCGACACCATGTGCGTGAACGGCAAGGCGTGGCCGGTAATTGATATTGAGCCGCGGCGCTATCGCCTGCGCATGCTCAATGGCTGCAACGCGCGCTTCCTGAACATGAACCTGGTCATGACGGACGCCAAGGGCGTAGCTCATGGCATGGCAGGCCCGCAATTCAACGTGATTGGCACCGATGGCGGCCTGTTGCCGGCTCCTGTGGCTTTGACCACGCTGCTGCAACTGCCGGCGGAGCGCTTTGACGTGATCGTGGACTTTACCGGCAAGGCGGGCAAGAATTTTGTGCTCACCAACAACGCTCCCGCGCCGTTCCCGGGCGGCGGAGAAGTTGTGCCCACGCAGATCATGATGTTCCGCGTTTCGAAGCCCTTGTCGTCAAGAGACGCCAGCACGATTCCGCAGGTGCTGAACCCCAGGCCGATGAACATTAATCCTCAATCCGCGGTGAAGACGCGCGACCTGATCCTTACGGAACTTGATCGCGCCTCAGATGGGTTCCCGATCATCGGGCTGCTCGACAACAAGAACTGGGACGATCCCGTCACTGAAGATCCAAAAGCAGGCTCCACGGAAATCTGGAACCTGATCAACGATACCGGTGACGCTCACCCCAAACACATCCATCTGGTGCAGTTCCAGGTGCTGAGCCGGAGGCCGTTTGACCAGGACACCTTCGACAATACCGGACAGCTTGTCTTCACCGGACCGCCGCAGGCTCCGTTCCCTGAAGAAGTGAACGCTGCCAAAGATGTGGTGAAGTCCTTCCCCGGCACTGTGACCCAGCTGATCATGAAATTCGATCTGCCAACGGGCACGGTTGTGGTCCCCGGACAGCACTACAAGTTCGTGTGGCACTGTCACATCCTTGAACATGAAGACAACGAAATGATGCGTCCAATGGACATCATTGGATAAATCGAGCGCCAGGTATGCGGCCGGTTTGCGCAGTGTGGCAGCCGGCTGCGGCTTGCGGCATTTCAAGAAGATCGATCTTCCGGGTGTGGCGAGCGGGCGCCACACAATATTTTTCATAAGTCAGGATCAATCAAGCACAGGGACCACCCATGAAACTTCGCGCATTCATTGCTTTCATCGTATTCATATTCACTGGTTTGCTTTACGCGCAGGGCCAGCCTGCTCCTGTCGCGCTGCCCGTGCCGGACATTGAAGTGGTAAATCAAAATGGCCGGCACGTGCGTTTCAATAGCCAGGTAGTTGACGGCCGAATCGCCATTGTCACCGGCTTCTTCACTTCGTGCAGCTCCATGTGCCCTATCACGCAGGAAAAGCTTTCCCATGTGGCCAAACTGCTGGGCCCCATGCTGGGAAAGGACGTGGTGATCGTTTCCGTCAGCGTGGACGCAGAAAACGACACGCCCGCACGCATGAAAGACTGGGCAGAAAAATTCCACATCGGTCCCGGATGGACGTTGCTAAGCGGCAATCGCACGGAGGTCGATACGCTGCTGAAGTCGCTAGGTCTGTTTGTTGAGCTGCGGCAGCGGCACCAGTCAGCTCTGATGATCGGCAGCGCCGCCACTGGCTGGGTAAGAATCAGTTCATGGACGACCTCAGAAAAGCTGGCCAAACTGGCGGAATCAATGTTGTCGGCAAAGCCGATGGTTAGCGCTGGCGTCCATCGGCAATGAGATAATGTCCGCGTAAAAGCGCTGGAACGATTGTGGCCCGGACTACCAGCGTGGACAAAACCCAATCATGACCGGAGCCTATTCATTCATCTGCGAATATTCGTCCACTGACGCGCTGTGCGCGCGCCTGAATCAGATCGCTTGGCAGTGGCGCGTCGGCGACAGTTACTGGTATGGCGACTACGTTGCTGCCGTGCCATTTCCCGGGGTGCGTATTCGCATCGTCGATTTCCCCAAGCACACGGAGACCGGATATCGATATGATTCCGACATCCGCATTCGCATAGAATGCACAACGCCAATGGGCGAAATCGACGCGGCTTACCGTAACGTGCTGGCGCAGATCCCCGCGCATGACATCAAAGAGATTGAATGGTTTGACTAGCGCGCCGAGCTTGAGCGGTTTGCTGATCGGATTGCTTGACCGACGACCGCCGCTGCTTTATCCATTCTCCGGCGGCGGTATGTAACTGCCTTTGCGGCGAATCTCCGCGATCCACTCCTTTTGCGGATAATCCGATGCCATCAGCCTGCCAACTTCCTTCTCCACGTCATAGGCCACGCGGCGGATCGTCGGCTTTCCATCATCGATCAACAGATAGGAACTTCGCGGATCGCCATCATAGGGCGAGCCTACGCTGCCAGTGTTGCAGACCGTCATGCTTCCGACTTTGCGAATGAATGGCCGATGGATGTGGCAGTAGATAATAATTTCGGCGTTCAGTGGAGCGTAAGTAGTTTCCAACTCGGCATCTTCTGCCGTATCCATAGGAGCGCGCCACACATTGCCGGGACTGGCATGCATCAGCGCCAGGTTTTCATGCCTAAGCTCCGTGGGAAGTGCGCGCAGCCAAGCCAGGCGCGATGGGCCAATCATCTTCGTCGTGGCCGGGCCAGACATATCAAAGAGCACTTTGAACAACGGCTTGAGCTGCGGCGCGGAAGCCTCCAGCGCGGGCCGCGCCGATGTGTCCCACAGCATTTCATCGGTGTTGCCCAGCACTCCGTTCCAACCTTCCTGAGCAATGCAGTCAATTACCTCACTGGGATGGCATCCACCAAAGGCGAGGTCTCCGCCGTGAAAGACCACGTCAGGCTGCTGCTGCCGCAGATCGGCCAGCACGGCATCCAGCGCCGTGAGATTCCCGTGAATGTCTGCAAGGATGGCAATTCGCATAGTGCCGCCAATTACCTCCTACCGAATAAAACGATAAACTAATCTCATGCCTGAAGTCGCCCTCAACTCGCTTGCCCACGCTTCATCTTCTTACCTGCGTTCCGCCATGCACCAGCCGATCCGCTGGCATGAGTGGGGAGCGGAGGCGTTCGACACCGCGAAGCGTGAGAACAAGCCTATCCTGCTCGATATCGGCGCGGTGTGGTGCCACTGGTGCCACGTGATGGACCGCGAGTCGTATGAGAGCCCTGAAATTGCGGCGATCGTGAACGAGCATTTCATCGCCATCAAGGTAGATCGCGACGAGCGGCCTGACGTTGACAGCCGTTACCAGACCGCGGTGCAGGCCATCAGCGGGCAGGGCGGCTGGCCGCTCACGGCGTTTCTTACGCCTGAAGGCAAGCCTTTTTATGCGGGAACATATTTTCCGCCGCAGGATTACCAGGGGCGTCCCAGCTTTAGCCGCGTGCTGCTCACGCTGGCGCAGGCTTATCGTGAAAAGCACGGTGACGTACTCGAGTCTGCTGAGAGCGTGATGAGCGCCATCAGCCAGGCTGAAGGCTTTGCCGGCAAGTCCGGATCGCTCAAGCCTGAGCTGATTGACAGCATGGTGGAATCCGCCATGAAGCTGTTTGATCCCGAGCATGGCGGCTTTGGGTCATCGCCCAAATTTCCTCATCCCAGCGGCATGGACTTGATAATGCAACGGGCCGCGGAAACCGGCAGCGCGGAACTGCTCAACGTGGTGATTGTTTCGCTCG
Source organism: Terriglobia bacterium (assembly GCA_020072645.1). Lineage (NCBI taxonomy): Bacteria > Pseudomonadati > Acidobacteriota > Terriglobia > Terriglobia bacterium. The sequence continues at coordinate 31,204 of JAIQGK010000013.1, read as the reverse complement.
ACAAGATGGCTCGCGGCGGCGTTTATGACCAGCTCGCCGGCGGCTTCCATCGCTACTCCGTGGACGAGCACTGGATTGTTCCGCATTTTGAGAAGATGTCTTACGACAATTCCGAGCTGCTCAAGAATTACGTTCACGGGTACCAGCTTACAGGCAATGAGTTTTTTGCGTTTGTGGCGAGGGACATTGTCCGCTGGATGGACGAGGTGCTTTCTGATCGCGAGCACGGCGGCTTTTATGCTTCACAGGATGCAGACATTTCACTGGACGACGATGGCGACTATTTCACGTGGACCCTGGACGAAGCCGAAGCTGTGCTGAGCACCGACGAACTGCAAGTGGCCATGCTGCACTATGACATTGGCGAAGTGGGCGAGATGCACCACAATCCCGCCAAGAATGTGTTGTATCTGCGCGCCAGCATTGAAGAGGTGGCGGAGCGAGTGAAGAAGACGCCGGAGGAAGTGCAGGCAATTCTTGATTCGGCCAAGAAGAAGATGCTTGCCGCGCGATTGCAACGCACGACTCCGTTCGTCGACAAGACGGTTTACGTGGGCTGGAATGCGCTTTGCATTTCCGCTTACCTGAAAGCCGCGCGCGTATTAAAGCTTGAAGATGCGCGGCGATTTGCGTTGCGCTCGCTCGATCGCATTCTTTCCCAGGGATGGGATGCGAAGCTGGGCTTGCAGCGCGTGCTTGCCTATTCAGATCCTCAGGCAGCGAAGCGTCGCGTTGCCGGCGTGCTGGAAGATTATGCGTTCACGGCCATTGCCTGCCTGGACGCATATGAAGCCAGCGCCGACCTGAGCTATTTCCACTTTGCGGAGAAGATTATTGCCGCCATGGTGGTGCGCTTCCGTGATCCCAATGAAGGCGGCTTCTTTGACATGGCCAGCGGGCCAGACGTGGGCGATGGACTGGTGCTGGGCGCGCTTGCCGCACGGCGCAAGCCTTTGCAGGATTCACCCACGCCCGCGGGCAATCCCATGGCCGCAATCGCTCTGCTGCGGCTGCACGCTTATACCAACGACGCAAAGCACCGCGATCTTGCTGAAGGAACATTGAAGGCATTTGCCGGAATCGCCGCGCACTACGGCCTCTTTGCATCGACGTATGGAATCGCGCTGGGGATGTATCTGCATCCGCACACCCAGGTGGTGGTCGTCGGAAGCGGAGCAAGAGCGGAGCAACTTGAGGCCGCAGCGCTCAAACATTTGTCGTTGAACCAGTCCGTTCTCCATTTGCCGGAAGGGGAGGCGGTACCCCAGATGCTTCCACCCGTGCTGGCGGAAACGATCCCGAACTTGCCGGCGATCAAGAAAGGGCACACAGTTGCCGTGATTTGCAGCGGCTTTAGCTGCAAGCCGCCGATCGCTGAGCCTGCTGAGTTGGAGAAAGCGCTCGAACCCTAATCTTGATCTGCTTGCTAAAAACCCCAAACCTCACCACAGATGACACTGATAACACTGATTTACACGGATCAAAAAAGTTCATAGAACTCTTTTAAATTTAAAATCCGTGTCATCCGTGTTCATCTGTGGTGGGATTTGCTTTTTGTACAAAGCCGTCCTGATCAAGAATATCGTGGACTCCGGCATGTGTGTTGACGAATACTTGAGGAGCCATGAAGGAAGCCCGATATATATTGCTTCTCTTGTCGCTGGTTGCCGGGGCAACTACGCTGGCCAACTGCCAACAGATTTTGCAATGCACCGTGCCATCGACCCGCCCGGGAGCCACGGACGACGACTTTGTGCGGCCCAGGAGCGCTGAGGAGGTCGCGAGGCTTAAGCAAGCGCCGCACGGCGCGAAACGGCTGGGAGCTCATACTATTGAAGTCGGCTGGGCTGGCGGCAAGCGCATACTGAAAGACAAGCCGCCTTACGATGAGCCTCTTGATGGCCTTCGCTGGATTTATTGCGGCTATAACGCAGATTTGAAATTGCACATGCTTCTTAAAGAAGATAAGGGGCTCTTTACCGGATCGCTCGTCGACGAGGCGACCGGGGCGATCTTGCCGGGCGGGCAAAAAGTGTTGTTCTCAAAGAATGCAGAATACTACCTGGCTTACGAACAGCCTGATGGCCAGGATGGGGAAACAATCAAACTCTACCGGCGCAACGGCACACTGCTGTGGAAGGGCTACAACGGCTTTCTCTCAGCAAACAGAAAAGATGTGCTTGCTACTTTTGAAAGCATGCACTGGGACGACCACAACCGGCTGCAGGCCATTGCACGCCGGGAAGATGGAAAGACACAGACCGTCACTATGACACAAGGACGCGTCGGCAAATGGGATTGGCTGCCGCACATTTCGAAGTAGCACGTCGCTTTGCACAAAAACCCAAACCTTACCGCTGATGACACTGATTACACGGATTTACACGGATCAAAAAAAGTTCAATTACCGATTTCGAATTTGTAAATCCGTGTGCATCCGTAGTGAGATTTGCTTTTTATGCAAAACTTGAGCACATTCTCAACGGCCTCCGCCACGCAAAATCAAATTGAGGACAACCAAAGTCCTCACATATATCCTTCCAGCACTCCGGCAGCGCGATTAAGCGCGTCGGTCAGTATTTGCAATTGCGATGTCGTGAGCTGCGCGTCTTTCGCGTCAATCGATTCATTCACGCCGGGAATCACTACGGCGGCGTAGCCGGTGTATTGTCCCGGAGCATAGATCAGATGCCGGAACCACGGGCGATTTGGCAGGCCCTGCGGCGAAAGCAGCGCGCGCTCTGCGGCAATCAAAACCTGATTGAGCTTGGTTCCATCCTGCGGCGGATTTTTTTGCACTGCAAGAATCTTTGCGCCGGCATTTATGAAGCGCTTGGCCGCGTCAGAGGCTTTGGTGAAATCAGGAGCGTTGGCGCCCAGCATGCGCGTAGCTTTGTCGCGCGAGTTGTCGATATAAGCGCCGATTTCCTTGCCGTAAAGCTCGTAGTCGTAAGGCAGCACGTCGGCCTGAGACATGTGCAGCGCTTCAATGCCAAAGACGCGAGCCATCTCCTGTTCGTAGACAAAGGTGGGATCGGCAAATTTCTTGAACCAGTTGAAGTTGTCAAACGCAGAGTGGTACACGCCATACTGGCCGCTGGACGTCATGTCAGTGGAGGGAATGCCCAAGTGCTGGATGAAAACGCTGTAATCAGATCCGCTGCCGAGATCACCGACGGGCACATCATTTTCAACACGGGCGTTGGGCGTGCGACCCTGGCCGCTGTCAGGGCGGCGCTGCGGCTGTCCCATCTTTTCATCTTTCCACACGTTGTAAAGCATGCCGCCTTTGGGGCTGGGGACAACTTTGGTTACGTCGCGCATAAAGCCTTTGAGGCTCGGCACCGCTGAAGCGCCAAAATTTGAGCCTGACACCGCGACGTCAAGATTGAAATACGCGACGGCGTGGGCCAGATCTTTTTCGTGCTCCTCGCCCCATTCGGTACTTCCTATCAATCCTTCTTCCTCTGCGTCCCATGATGCAAATACGATTGTGCGGTCGGGCTTCCATCCGCGCCGCAGAAGATCGGCAAAGCCGTGGACTGTCTCCAGCATTGCCGCGGTGCCGCTGTTCGGGTCCACGGCGCCATACACCCACGCATCGCGATGGTTCCCCAGCACCACCCACTCGTCGGGATATTTCGTTCCCTTAATTTTTCCGATCACATTCCAGATGGTCCAATATCTGTAATTTTGCTTCAGGTGTATCTTCACCTTCACCGGCCCGGGGCCAATGTGATAAGTAAACGGCAGCGCGCCTTGCCAGTCGCGCGGCGTCTCCGGCCCAGCCAGATTTTGCAGGATGGGTTCCGCGTCTCCGTACGAAAGCGGCGTTGTCGGAATCTTGGGCATGTCCGCTGCCTTCTCCGGCGGCACGCGCTTCGACTCCGGCAAATCGACGGTGGACGCAAATCCCGGCGTCGTGGGATCGCCCGGATACTTGAACATGTACTGAATCGACCCGCGCTGCACGCCGCTCTCCGGACGCCACGGCCCCTTCGGATACGCATCGCCCTTGAAGTAGCCATCATCAATCGGGTCAGAATAGATGATCACTCCCGCCGCGCCGTGTTCTTCCGCCACAAAACTTTTTACGCCGCGAAAATTATCTCCATAGCGGACAATCACAATCTTTCCCCGCACATCGACTTTCAAGTCCTCAAGCTTTTTAAAATCCTCCGGCCTACCATAATTCGCGTATACGACTTCCGCCTCAACGTCGCCCGATGGCGACGATCCGTTAAACGGCATCACCACGCGCGGATTGTCCGCCAGCGGGTCGCCTTCAACATGTTCCGGCCGCGGGCCATTCATCTTCACGTTGGCTGGCGCAGTCACCGTCACGCTGATCTCTGACGGACGATTCATCCACACCGAATACTTGACCTCTTCCGTCTCCAGGCCGGCAATGTCAAAGTGCTTGGCCACGTGGTCCGCCGTGGCTTTGTCTTCCACTGAGCCGGCGATGTGCGGCAACGCCGTGAGGATCTTCAAGTGCTGCTCCGCGCGCGCCGGGCTGGGACTGGCCAGAAATTCCTGGTCCACCTGATACTGCTTGGCAAAATCCCTGAAGCCAAAAATTTGCGTGGGGGCAACTTGCGAAGCCGCGCCCTGCGCGGAAGCGGCAGGCGTGGGGCTGCTCTGCGACCCAGGGTTTTGCGACGACCCGGCCCGGTTCTGCAGGGCAAAACTGGAAAGTACAAAGACCGATATAACAACGACGATAAGTTTGGCGCGTTTCAATTTGGTACTCCTGGTTGGTTCCACCCAAGGTTTGTGAACGAACGTACTGCCTTAAGGGGAAACGAAAAAGCTTACACTATAGCGTGGCATTTATTCGAATCAGGGTCATGGGAAATTGAGTACGAACGCAGAAATAAATGGCGGCAGCACAGCGCGTCCCCCGGTCGCGAACCCGATCGGCAATGCCACGGTCTGTGAATCAAAGATCGGCGAATCCCCACTTTGTGAATCAACGACCGGCGGAACAACGACCGCTGAATCAACTATCACTGAACCCATCGGCCAAGTAAAAGTCGATGAACTTACCGCCAGCGAACTAACCGCCGAACCCACGCTCCCGCGCGCTGACGCCGTCGATGGCCTGGCTCACGGCGCGGTTACTGACGCGGCTGAAACCACCGTCATTGAAATTCCGCGGCTGGCCCGCGCTCTGCGCCATCGTGATTTTCGGCTCTTCTGGACAGGCAACTTCCTCTCCAACATCGGCACCTGGATGCAGAACATTGCCCAGGGCTGGCTGGTGCTGCAGCTTACCAACTCCGCTTTCTGGCTTGGAGTGGTGGGCTTTGCCGCATCGTTTCCCATTCTGCTGTTTGCGCTCATCGGCGGCGTAATTGCGGACCACGTTAACAAGCGCAAAATGCTCATGATCACGCAGTCCGCCATGATGGTTTTTGCTTTCATCATGGCCGCGCTGGCCTGGTTCAAAATCATCAACGTGCATGAGATTGTTTTTCTTGCGCTCGGCACCGGCATTGCCATGTCACTCAATACGCCTACGTATCAGGCGCTGGTGCCGCAGCTTGTTCCACGAGAAGACCTCACCAACGCCATCGCGCTCAACTCCGCGCAGTTCAATATGTCGCGCGTGCTGGGTCCAACGCTCGGCGGCTTTGCCATGGCGCTCATCGGCGTGGCCGGAAATTTCTTTCTCAACGGACTCAGCTTCCTCGCCGTGCTCATCGCGCTCACCCGCATCCGCTATACAGAGCCAGCCGCCCTCGCTGAAGGCCATCTCTGGGAAAAGCTCAAACAGGGTTTTACTTACGTCTTCCGGCATTCCGCCATGTCGTCTCTGGTGTTGCTGGTGGCCATCGGCAGCCTGCTGGCCATTCCGTATCTAACCTTTGTTCCATACTTTGCCCGCGACGTTCTTGGCACCGGCGAGCCCGGCCTCGGCATCCTCATGGCCTGCTCCGGCGCGGGCGCGTTTCTCGGCGCCATCACCATCGCGTGGCTCATGCATCTTCGCCGCCGGGGTCTCTTCGTTGTCCGCGCTTCCGCCGGATTCTTCGCCGCCATCATCGCTTTCACCTTCTCGCGCAACTTCTATCTTTCCGGGCTGCTGCTCGCCGTCGCCGGCTATTGCATGATCATCTCCGTGGCCACCATTAACTCTCTGCTGCAACACCTTGCAGAAGACCACATGCGCGGACGCGTGATGAGCATCTATTCCACCGCGTTTCTCGGTTTGCCCCCGATCGGCTGCCTCATCGCCGGATCGTTGTCTCATCTCTTTTACGCGCCTCACGTTATTGCCGGTATGTGCTCGCTGGCGATAGGAGGAAGCATGGCGGTGTATGTGAATAAGGAAGGGCTGAGGGAGTTGGATTGAGAAGAATGGCTCTTGGCTTTTGGCTCTTGGCTATTGGTCTTTTGCGGCCGACGACACTTTTTGCGTCCGCCAGACAGTAGCAGGGCCCGGGCTTTAGCCGGGCCGTAAAGATGATAAAAGGTACCGGCTTTAGCCGCTGGCCTTTTTCTTTTTCCTCAAATACGCGGAGCAATACGGATACTCTTCCGCGCTCTTTGCCAAGCCCGCTTTCACCGGGTTCTCATCGATATACTTCTTATGCGCCAGGTAACTCTTTCGGTCCAGTACCCGGACTTCGGAGAACCCCAGCGGCCAGATCTCTCCTGCCAACCCTAGCTCTTTATTCCGTCGGAATGAATACCCGCCTTTGATGAGTTGGGCCGCGCGTTCAATGCTCGTATTGCCGTCAACAGTCAGGAGCACGTGGAAGTGGTCCGGCATCACCACGAACTCGTGCAGCTTGAACTTGCCGGCCAGGGTGTTTGTCCGCAGCACGTCGATAAAAAGCTCGGCTTCGTTCTTGGCCTGAAAAAACGGTCGGTCCATGTAGGTCTTACACCCGGCGAAAAACGTCCGCCGACCCGCGACGATATTACGCCGGTCCGATTTTCGGGTGAGCTTTACCATAGGCAGCGGCTAAAGCCGGAATTCTACTACGGGACTCTTCCGGCCCGGCTGAAGCCCGGGCCCTGATACGAAGCAGATCTCGCTCCAGCGGAGTCCGTGAAAGTGATTCCCGCGTTCAAGCACAAGAAAGTGCTCGTCTGGTACGCCGCATTTTCCAACCATTGCAGCCTGTTTCCCACTGCCGCCGTGATTGAGCAGTTCAAGGACGAGCTAAAGGGCTTCTCTACATCCAAAGGGACCGTGCACTTTCCCACGGACAAGCCCATGCCGGTTGAGTTGATTAAGAAGATGGTGAGGGCGCGAGTCGTACAAAATGAAAGCGGCAAGAGAAGGTAGTGTTTCTCTTTTCCCCGGCGAGACAAGTGTCGGCATGAGTTTACTCGGGCCATCGCCATGCCCCCTAACCCCTGTCGTCCTGAGGAATCGAAGGATCCCGAAAATGCCTTCCCTGCCATGCTGCTTCAGGAAGTTCTCACCAAAGTGGTTGAGCTACCTCCAGTGCAGCATTCCAGCTCTGTCTTCTCGGATAACCGATTTGAGCTCGTATTCGGGAACAAAGACAGCGTACTTACCCTCCGCATGTGAGCCCACCGTGTATGTATCGAAATGAATCACGATTCCATTATTTCTCAAAGAAAAACAGGTGAAATTCTCGTATTTGGGCCCAGCGCCGGACAAAATCCATTCATCCTTCAAATTCTTTAGCTGTTCTATCGTTTCATCGTAACCGGCCCACCGGACCAGTTTTTGTTTGTGAAGATCGGTCACACAATATTTAGACAATATTTCCAAATACTTGCTGGACTCCCGGAACAGATCGCGCAGCTCCAATTGCAATGAAGGCTGCCGCTGAAAATTTTGGGTCATCGTTCCTGTATTCGGGTGCGCTGCACCTGCAAAGTAGCTCACAAGTTGAAATTCAATCGAAAGCACATCACGAGTGAACAGCACCACTTCATGAGACATGCTGAGGCCATCTAAGACTATTGCAGGAAATTCGCCCTTCTTCATCTCATTTTTTATGGCTGTTCGGCTCATTGCTTCTGCACGAAACCTTTGTAACTGACGTGTAACCAAGGCATTGATACACAGGTTTGTCTCGGTATCCGGCGGCGAGTAGCTCGCTCCGATCAAGGGGTAATCCGCTTCGAACTCATAGGTATGTTCTTCACTTTTTTCTCTGATCTGAAGATATCTTAGAACTCCTGAGTCTACAGCTGGGACCTCTGAGATACCACCTTGCTCATTGCGTCTTGCTTGAACTCGCTTGACCCAGTCAGCTTTATATTTTTTGACCTGAGCAGCATCAAGCTTCCTATCAAAACCGCCACGGATTTGCGTTTCCCGATGACAATCAAAACAGAGAACAGCCAAATTTTGGGCAGAGCTGTTGCCGGGATCATCATCTATATGGTGGAGTTGAACGGGTTTCCCTCGCACACGGCAAACACAACATGTCCGATCCGACTCAAAGAGGACTTCCGTTGCTATGTCGGAGGGAATCTCGATTCTTTGCTTTTTCTGGGCCATCGACAATGAGGGTAAAAGTTCAACCATCCGGAGGTCAATTTCCGGACTTCGATAGGCCGAGCACAACGCGCTGCAAAGGCCCAAGAAAGGACGATTCCGCCAACTGCTCTAAGAACTTGGTACATACTCAAACATCAGATCCGGCCCTAACCTACGAAGCGTTCCCGCACCACCAAATCCTAAAGTACCACCTACCGCATATGTATAGTGCTCGACGAGAATCTCTTCTACTCCGTCGCCGTCCAGGTCAGCACGCAGGAGCTCCCGTAGCATTGCACCGGCACCCTCCCACTCGAATACCAAACGAGTGCTCGAGACATCTACTATCTTAAGATTCCCTGCGCGTGCCAGCTCCTGTAGTGAGGACTCTTTGAGCTCTTCAATTCGACGATCATGGTCTGGACCAATAGTGGGAAGCACGTCTTTCGGAAGAAGCTGGAGGTCTGCGACACCAACGGACGGATTGCTTACATAGCTCAGCGAGGGAATCTGGGCGCGGGTAACTGCGTCTAATATCGCGTCCGCACTACTTAGAAATGCCTGCATCTTCAAGGCAAAGTTGGTCACGGGATAATATCCGGCGGCACGCGCGACTCGATATTCTCGGCAAGTGCGAATGGTCATCGAGCTCCCCGAATTATTGACAAACTCGATGCCATCGATATCTCGTGTACTGCCAAAGAGTACAGGCTTATCGAGCAAAGCGTCTATCGACTCCTTACGCAGCTCGCCTTCTACAGAGCCGTCAAAAAACTCAAGCCCGGCGCTCAGCGAGAATGATCCCGTATTGGATTGCATATCGGAGAGGTCTGCCAAGCTTATGCTTCCCGTATCTAGTGCATTGCGAAGAATGACTAGGATTCTTTCTTTACGATCCTGGAGCTTGAGAGACTCGAGCTGACGAAGAACCGCTACCTCTTTCCTTGACGCAATTTCTAAATAGAACCGGGCAGTCGCGGGGTTGAACATCTGGCCAGTTTTGGCAAGATTGCAGCGTCGATGCGCCGGGACGAGGTTCGGGATGGAATTCAAAGTAAATTCAGAAGGAAGCTCCAACTCTGCCTGGATTCGTGCTAGCTCGGTGCGATTATCGTTAAGGTTTTCGGGTATTACGTGGTCGACTTCCAATTCTCCGAAGTTGATCAGCTCGCCACAATAAAGACATTTCTTCCCATGTGCTCGCCAAATCGCAACTCTCGTTTGGACGGGCACTTGATACTTGGACATACTCGCAGTCTACATGACTTGGCGTTGATCGACAGACTCCTGTCAGTGCTTCTCCGTGCCTCCGTGGTGAAAATTGCCTTTCCGATTACGCGCGATCACGGCGATCCACATCCCCCTCATCACCTGCTAAACTCAATCTCTTCCGACGGTTCCATCAGGTTATGATCCCAGCACGCGCTGCGGTGATCAGCGCCGTTAGGCGCGTCGCGAAGTTGGCCCAAAGTTAGCCCAGTACGGCCGGAGGCGCGCTTGCGCGCTGAAGGGGTAAGTGCTGGGTTAGCTGAACAAACAAATCATTCCACACGCCGTAGGCCAGCGCGCAGCGGAGCGGAGCACGCAAAAGACGCAATAACCTGGCTCAAAGATGGGTGCGCTCTTATGACGACCCCATCGGCTTCTCATCGCGAACGCGAATCTCGCTGTAACGCATGCGATTCAGGTTTCCCGCTGCCTCAATAACACCGGATTCAGCCAGATGCTTGATGCGGGTTGAATAGAACATGTCCGGCAGGCCGGGAAATTCGAGATCGAGAACCAACATCGTCTGGCCAATGACTCGCGCAACCTTACTCCACTGGTGCGATGTGTTGGAAAGAAGACACTCGTCAATGCGCTTAAGATCGGCAGCCGTCAGCAGACGCGCTTGCGCCTCTTCCTCAGGGGTGAGAGGGCCGTCGGGTTGTTTGTCATCGGATTCCGTCATTGCTTTGGCTCGTTTCGAATATATCTTCTTTCGCCTCAATCCAGGGCGGACATTCCGGCCAGTTAAAATGCTGCGCGCAGCTCAGCGAAGCACACATGACCGAACTTTTCCACAGCAAGGCGAGAACTTTACTCTTGACGGATGGGCGAACAAATGGTAGAGTGTGATATTCGGCCCTGAGGTTGAAGTGTGTCCTGGGGCCTTGATCTTTGACAACAAGCCATCAGCACTCAGCAGTCAGCCCGGTTCGGAACGTGATTTTAGATCGTTCGGCTCCCGGCTGCGCCGCTCCCCTTCGACTGCGCTCAGGGCTCTGGCCTTTGGCCATCGGCAGGAACGATGACAGTTGGAAGCGCGGCGGTTTTCCACCCCGTCAAGCCAACGGCGGGCTCGTCGGGGACCCCGGTTTGCACCGCGCAGCTTTATGATGTTGCGACCCTCTGCCGACTTGGGATTGGGTCTGGGATTGGGTGGCCCTTGGGTGGCCCTTGGGCCACCCAAGGGCCACCCAAGGGCCACCCAAGCGCCACGCAAGGGCCATCCAAGGGTCGATTTGGATAACCCCTTTGTTTGCAACAAAAGTGCAAAAATAGGGGGTGGGGGGCGAAAAGTGGGCTTCGCCAATTTAGATCGTTCGACTCCCGGCAGTCGCCGGTCGCTCACGATGACAGTTTGAGGCGCGGCGAATTTGCGCCGCGCGGCTTATTGGGTGATCGCCGACATCGCGCGTGATCGGAAAGGCAAAACCTGCTAACCACAAAGGACACGAAGGAACACAGAGGAATTGCCAAAGTCGCCCAGCACCCCGTGATCGAAAAACCAAAAGCGCACCGCGGAGAAGGCAAAATCTACCACTGAGGCACTGAGGCACTGAGGCACGGAGAGCAACCCGAGATCGCGAAAAGGAAAAGGTGAAGTCCTAACTGTCTTTGCGATACAGCAGTTCGCGCATTGCTTGGCGGCGGGCTTCGTTCGCCTCTTTGGCATTCTCGTGTTGGGCGCCGCCCACGCGGTCACGGGTCGCAGGATCGGCAGCGTCAGGCTCGCTGCACGCCGGACAGCGGTTGGCAAAGCCGGGCTTGTCCGGCTTGAGCTCAAACTCTTCTGAGCAGACGACGCAAACTTTAATGGGAAAGGCCATGCTGTTTTTAGGATACAGCGAGCGGGAAAAGTGTTGTGCAAAAAAAGCCGTGCCGCTCAGGCTTTGGGCTTGGCTTTCAGCTTGGCCTGGCCGTTCTGCAGTTCCACGGTGTATTCCACGGCCTTGCAGCCATATTCTTTTTGCAGCTGCGCGGTCTTCTGTTTCACGAACTTCTTGAATGAGTCCAGGTTGGCGGCGCTTTTTTCACCGGTCTTCTTGCGCGCATCAGTGAGCGCCTGAAACAGTGACTCCACGTGCGTATGGTCTGAGCCATCGGAAACGGACATGCTGAACGGGCGGTCTTCGGTTGCCGCAGCATGGTGCTTCATCGCCTTTTGCGCTTCATGCTCTTCGTCCGTACGCAGGCCCTGGATTCCCAGCACGGCATCCTGCGGCCGCCGGTAGCCTTCTTCCTTGATGACGAGCTTCTGCTGCCACAGCGCGTTATAGAGCGCATAGCGTTGCTGGATGGTGGTATAGCGGTACCGCTGGGCGTAATTCATGCGGTTGCCGTCAGAGAACTTTTTCAGCAGGTTCTTGACCTTCCACTCCACGTCGGTGGGTGGTTTCTTGGAGCCTCCGCCAAAGTACATGTCGTACTCGATTTTCAGCCGGCGCAGCTGGTCTTCGAGCACGTTGAGTTCTTCGTCAATCGCCAAAGTGGCAGCTCCAGTTCCAGGGTCGGGCTCAAGGAGAGCATTTACGCGGAATATACCATAGACCGCAGCGGCCTTCCTACGTACTCAAGGTACACCCGGCGACCCTCACTGCGGTACTTTGCCAGCGGGCATTCGTCCTCGATAGCCCTGGGGGGCGGCGGTCGGCGATTTTTTACCGCTTGGGCCAACCTGCGAAGGAGGCATTTCATCATCCCTCTGAATTGCATCTAAGAAAGGGTATTCAAAGGACTAATCATGCTTCCTAAGGTCGTCGCTAAAAATCGAACCCGGATCGTTATTGCAGACGATCACACCGTCTTGCGTGAATCCCTTGCCGCTTTACTTTCCACGCAGCCCGATTTTGTGGTGGAAGGGCGCGCTTCCAACGGTCAGGAGGCCCTGGCAATCATGAAAGAGCAGCCGCCGGACGTGTTGCTGCTGGATCTCTTCATGCCGGAAGGAGACGGGTTTGAAGTGCTGCGCACCCTGGATCGCGCCGGAAGCCGTGTTGCCGCCGTGGTGCTTACCGGCTCAGACAACGAACTTGATTACGCTCAGGTGGTAAAGCTCGGCGCTCGCGGGCTGGTGCTCAAGAGCGATGGCCCGGAAAAATTGTTCGCCGCCGTGCGCACCGTCGCCAACGGAGAGCTTGCATTCTCTGATGAACTGGCCCAGCAGGTCCTTACCACCATGACGGCGGAATCCAAAACTTCCGCCAACACCATGAGCCGGCTTTCCACCCGTGAGCGACAGATTGCTTATCACGTGGCCCGCGGCATGAAGAACAAAGACATTGGCGAAGCGCTCACTATCAGCGAAAACACAGTCAAGCGCCACCTGCAAAGCATCTTTACTAAAACCGGTGCGCGTGACCGACTTGAACTGGCCGTGCTGGCCCTGAGCGAAGCAAGCAAGGCAGCGTAAGAGCAATTAGCACATAGCAATTGGCAATTAGCCAAGGCGATGAGCCGCGAAGCACGCGAATCAAAATCTTAGATTGTGAATCGTGTTTATTTGCCGCCGATTTTAATTGGTCTTTATCAGCAGAAATCTGCGGCCATGCTCCTCAGCTGAATACTGAGTGCTGATGGCTGATTGCTTTTTACTTCCCTGCGCCTGCGGCCATCTTTTTCACCATGGCCAGCACCAGCTTGCGGTCGCTGTCATTCAAACCCATGGAATAACGCCGGATCTGGGTCAGAAAGCGTACTTCATCTTCAGTAAGGGCCGGAAGATGTTTGGTGTTGCCGTTGGAAAAATGGTCGGCAAAGAACTGCCCTAGCGGCAGCTCCATTGCGCTGGCAATTTTGGAAAGCGTATCCAGTGAAGGGATGGTGTGGCCATTTTCCACGCGTGAAAGGTAGCAGCGCAAAAGCCCGGTGCGCTTCTCAATGTCACCCTGTGACATGCCTTTCTGCAGTCGATAAGTCCTGATTGTTTCGCCTATATTCATCGCTGGGACCAGCTCTTTGATCATTCGTTCCCGGGGTGATTGGATAGTAACCAGATAAGCAACTTTCTGCAAGAACATTTTTTGTCAATAGAAGCTGTGGCGATTCGCGATCCGGATTTCTGGATCGCAAGCGATGGTCACTGCGGCCAGTGCTAATGCGAACCATGATTGCTCCGGCAAAAACCCTATATTTACCATTTTGACATCAATCCGCGCAACGCAATTGCTGCTCGATTTCACGCAGTCGCCTGCCGCCGAGTCAATGCCAGCTCCATAAACAACGTATGTCCGACTGGGGTCTGGTAATAGGGATCAGTTTCCTTGAATCCCAGTTCGCGGTACATGGCGATTGCGGAATCCATTTTACCGGCGACCGTGTCCAGCCTCATTCGTGAATATCCGATTTCAGCCGCTGCCCGGATGACATGCTCCGCCAGCACTCGACCAATGTTATGGCCGCGAAACTCCGGCCGCACATAAAGCCGTTTCATCTCGCACAGCCCCGCTTCGTCCAGAGGCCGTAGTGCAATCACGCCTGCCGGTTTTCCGTCCCACAACGCCAGCAGAAGCTGTCCTGCTGGCGGCGCGTACTTGCCCGGCAGTGATTGCATCTCGTCTTCAAATCCCTGGAAGCAGAGTTTGAATTCCAGCCAGGCTGCATATTCTTCAATCAGCTGCCGCGCTGTGGCGATTTGTTCCGGGGTTTCGGCTTGTATGATCGTCAACATCTCAAGACTCACCCAGCCGCTTGTGCCGTGTTTTTTTTTGCTTCCATCCGGCTGATAAGCCCGTCATGCCAGCGGGAGAAAAACAGCAGGGCCGTCAACGCGCCCACGGCTGCGGTCGCCATGTCTTCCTGTGTGTCCCACGGATCACCCTGTGTGCCCAGAAAAGCGTCCGCCGCCGATCCCGTACCGACGGCAACTCGCCATTCCAGCAACTCATAAGCCGCGCTTACCGCCAGGCAGATACTCAATACGATGAAGAGCAGCCACCCGCGCTTCAAAACAATTTTTCGCCGCAAGAGAACTTCCCGGGCCACCAGTGCCGGTACAAAGCCCTGGGCAAAATGTCCCACTCGATCGTAATCATTCCGCGCCAGATGGTAATGATCTCGGATCCAGTTAAACAGCGGCACCTCGGCGTAGGTGTAATGCCCGCCTACAAAAAGAATGCACGCATGGAGCGTGATGAGCAGATACACGAACGAAGTGAATTGAAACCGAGGGTAGGTAATGGCGAGCGCGGCCAGCGCCAGAATCGCCGGGAATATTTCCAGCACCCAGGTGAAGTAATCGTGTGGATGGACGGCAGACCACGTCAGCACAATCGTGAAAAAGCACAGAAGTACGCCAAGAACATATCTCTGTTCACGCGGCATTGGGCCCACTAGCCCATCAGCATTCCGCCATTCACCTTGAGCACATGGCCGGTGATATAGCTTGCTTCTTCTGAGGCCAGGAAGCGGACGGCGTGTGCAACTTCCATGTCAGTCCCGGCGCGGCCCAGCGGGATCGCTTCATTCACTTTGGATTTCAATTCCGCTGAGAGTGCTTCCGTCATGGCGGTTTCAATGTATCCGGGCGCAACGGCATTCACCGTGATATTGCGTGAAGCAACTTCGCGAGCGATGGCCATGGTAAAACCGATGAGCCCGGCTTTTGAAGCCGCATAATTTGCCTGGCCCGCCTGGCCGGTCTGCCCAAAGACGCTGCTGATGTTAATGATGCGTCCCCAGCGCGGCTTCAACATGGAACCAATCACCGCTTGCGTCGTATAAAAAGCTCCACTCAGGTTCGTCTGGATAACGGAATCCCAGTCTTCTTTTTTCATCCGCATCAATAGCGTGTCTTTGGTCACGCCGGCATTGTTGACTAGAATCTCAATCTTTCCAAACCGTTCGATCGCGGCTTTCACCGCGCTCTTGACCTCAGCTTCATTGCTCACGTCCATGCGAAACGTTGCCGCCTGGCCGCCTTTGTCAGCGATTTCCTTGGCCACCGCGGCCAGCTTCTCTTCATTGCGTGCAGCCAGCGCGATCAAAGCGCCGCCTTCAGCCAGCGCCAGCGCGCAGGCGCGGCCAATCCCCTGTGAAGCTCCCGTTACCAGCGCCACGCGCCCTGTTACTCCCGGCATCTTTAGATCGTCTCCGTTTGGCAAAAGTTAACTGCAAATTATATGCGACTGCCCCTGTTTTCCTGAGCGAGGTCTGGGGGAGCTTGCGACCGGAGACGAGTCGAAGGACCGCGAGGATATATCGCCCCTCTCATGCTGCATCAGGGAATTCTCACCGCAATCCAATTCCTCAAAACATCCCCACCTTCCAAGCCCGAGCCTTTGCAATGTAGCATTCGCAGATTGCTAAAGAACTGGCTATTCCAGTGGAATCAGAGTGCCGACTATCGCCTGTATCGTGTGACCGTCATCACATCATTGTTGCTGGATGCGGCCTATATTAGGTCATCGTTGACTGGAAAGGCGCTATTCAAGCAGGTCCCAGAACGTAATGGGATCACCGGAT
Source organism: Terriglobia bacterium (assembly GCA_020072645.1). Taxonomy (NCBI): domain Bacteria; kingdom Pseudomonadati; phylum Acidobacteriota; class Terriglobia; species Terriglobia bacterium. The sequence goes on along the minus strand of JAIQGK010000013.1, from coordinate 15,006 downwards.
TGCGCCCTGCGCACCAAGTTGACCCCATGACCCTTTTGCGGAGGTCATTGGCAACTTTAGAAAGCTGGCCACTGGGCCCCAAACCCTCTGGTCAGCTTTTTTTGCGTTTCACATGGCCGTGCTTCGCCGCTCTGCGCGGGCGGGCTCCAATACCACTTCATCACGAAAGGCCAGCTTCATAATCGGCGGCGCTACCAGCGTGGTGATACCGGTCATGAAGATGACCAGCGCATACGCCGATTCGGAAACTATATTCATCTGCAAGCCCACCAAAGCGACGATCAACCCAACTTCACCGCGAGGCACCATGCCGATTCCGACCTTGAAGGCGGTCCGCCAACCGGAGTGCAATACCGGCAGGCCGCAGCCCACCAGTTTGGAAACGATTGCCAGCAGTGAGATCACAATGGCTGAGACTATCAGCTTGCCATCGAATACTGACATATTCATCCTGGCGCCCATGCTGAAAAAGAAAAAAGGCGCCAGAAATTCATTGATGGAAAAAACACGCGCACGCAGGTTCCATCGCGGTGAGTATTCGGCAAACGCCAGTCCCGCAAAAAATGCGCCGATGATCGCAGCCATACCGATCTTTACCGCGGCATAAGAGAGTCCCAGGCAGATGGCCAGCGCAATGATCAGGGGCGCGTCCTGCGTGGACATGCGTTCCATGCCGGGCTCCATGCGCTTGACCACGCGCGGCGCATAAAACATCATGATCAGCGCAAAGCCAATGGCTTCAATCGCGGTGATGAGAAGCTGCGCCCATTCCAGCCCCGTGGAAGAAACCAGTCCAACCACAACGGCCAGCACAATCATTCCCAGCACGTCGTCAAACACGGCAGCGCCCAGGATGATGCGGGCGGAAATCGTTTGCAGCAGATTCATGTCGCCCAGCACACGTGCCGTTATGCCGACGCTGGTAGCCACCATCGCGGCAGCCACAAACACGGCCTCATGCGGGGGATGATGGCGCAACAGCATGTACGAGACGCCAAAAACAAACGGAACTGCAATGCCGGCCAGCGCGACGTACAGGGAAGTGCCGCCCACGCTGATCAGGTCTTTGGGCTGCGTTTCCAGGCCAACGGTAAATAAAAGAAAGATTGCGCCAATTCCAGCAATGGCGTAGATCGCGTCTGTTGGGACTACCAGCCGCGCGCCATACGGCCCCAGGAGAACACCGGCAAGGATCTCACCCAGCACGGCGGGAAGGTGCATCCGCTCAAAGGCTTCACCAAAGAGCTTGGCCCACACGAAGATAAAGAACAGCTGAAAAAGAAATGGGTCAGCAGTATGCATTGAACTGAATTTTGTGCAGGGCCCAGCGAAACCTTAAATCTATACGATGCGGGTTTGCGAGCCAAATCCAGAGTAGCTGCTGGATTTCAAAACCCATATCACTCTGTTTTTCCGGCCCGAGCTGTGGCTAATTGCCACGCTTATGTGCTTTTTCGACGCGCCTTGCTGAAGCAGCTCTCGAATTCTGGCAACCAGCTCTCGATTTTTCCCACAGCAACCCTGTCTTTTGTCATCCTATTTCCAGGGAAAAAACATGCAGCTCACGCATCACATCAGCAAGACCGCCATGAAAACAGCCGCTGGAAAGCTGTGGACTCTTCCGCTGATGGATGCCGCCATCGGGGGACTGGTTTGCGCTTTGGCCGCCCTGGCTTTAAGCTCGGCAGCCGATGGCCATACATGGAAGAATTTGGCGCCGCTGATTTTCACTGTCGTTCTGCTGATTATTGCCGGGCTCTTTGGATCGCGGGCGGGCATTATCGGCACGGTGTTGGCCGCCATGATATTTGCCAGTCTGCTTTTCAACCCTATGGGGAACATCCAGGTAGCCGATGAAACCGCCCGCGGCAATCTGGGCTGGATGATGTTGATTGGAATTGGCTTCTCCTTTTTATTCGCGCCGCCGAGTTCCGGAATCCGCCGCCACTAAGATTCCCATTCTTGAAAAGCGAAGCAAGAACGCAACAGCGTTTGCAGCCATGGCATCCTAACACTCTCAGTTCCAAAATTCGGGCATCCGCCCGACGGCAAGAGGAGTTCCCTATGGCTACCGCACCTCAGTTGCCCACAACTCGTCCGCGCTGGGCGCGCTCGCCTTTTTACTTCAATTCGGCGTCCCACCTGCTTCGCATTGGACGGGAAAAAGCAACCACGCTCATGGAGTTGCTGGAAGCCATACGCACATGTCCGGAGTCGTCTATTTTCCAGCATACGTTTCAGACGTTGGCGGAGCACCATTTTATTAGCTCCGGATTTTCCAATGACTTTTCCCACTGGGCTTTTGCTTCGTGCAATGAAGTTGAACTGGCGGAGCGGCTGGCCGCGATTGATGTCCGGGAATTTACCTCGATTGCCACGCTGCGTGAGCGCCTGGTCCACATCATGGAAAGTTATCTGCAGAAAAATCTGCGCGCCGCGGGCCGCGTCGCCATGGAGCCGTTTTATCTCATGGCCTCAGACCTGGTCGTGGTGCCTACTCCGTATGTCGCGCGCAATCTTGAAGAGTTTGCTGACGGTTTGCGCAGAGTCAGCATTCACGCCATTTACTACCACTTTATCGATGCGCGGCTGCGTCTCAAGCTGAACAGCAATGATTTTTCGGTCTGGCTGGACAAAGAACTAGATCTGCCCCAGGCCGCGGACAAGGTCAACCGCATTGATATTTACACATCCACCCTGGAAGACGTGCGGCGGGGCATTCTGAAAGTTATTGAGAGTGACGTCGCTGATCGTCTTTAGCTTGTAGTGCGCTTGCGCATGGTTTGGAGTCTTTGAATGAAGGACAAGAATCCGGGGAAGACGCTAGTGATCGATGAGGACGGCAGGGGCGGCGAATCCAGGCCTCAACAACATGCCTCGACCGAAGTCGCGCAAAACTCGGTAAAGGAAACTACACTTGCGCCACCGCCCGGAGTAGAACGCCGTTTCCGGCAGACGGATTTGCCCGCGCATTTTATAGAACGCCGCAAGCATCCGCGCATTAGCACAGAACAGCCTCCGGTTCCCGCGCCTCCTCGGTTTGAAGATTATGCGCCCATCATCGGCAAGCCGGAGCTGGATGAGATTCGTTTTCTGGCGCGCCATCTGCGCGGCAAGACCGTCAAGATGGTCAACTCCACCGCGCTGGGCGGTGGCGTGGCGGAAATCCTGAATCGTCTGATTCCCCTGATGAACGAGCTTGAAGTCCTCACGCGTTGGGACGTGATCACCGGTGGTAATGATTTTTTTGAAGTGACAAAGGGTTTCCACAACGCGCTTCATGGCGGCGACTACAACCTGACACGGCAGATTCAAGACATCTTCATGGCCTATAGCGAGCAGAACCGCAAGCGCATGGAGTTTGCCGAGGACCTGGTCGTTATTCACGATCCACAGCCGGTGGGACTGGTTCGCTCGAAATCGCAGATGCAAGGTAAATGGATTTGGCGCTGCCACATCGACCTTTCCAATCCGCATCCGGGAGTTTGGGATTTCATGAAGCCGATGGTCGAGCAGTACGATGCCACCATCTTTTCAGCGGCGGCCTTTACACGGCAACTGGCCACCCCGCAGTATCTTTTTTATCCTTCCATCGATCCGCTCTCAGAGAAGAACAAAGAACTTCCTGAAGAGTACATCAACAAGGTTTGTGACGACTTTGGCATTGATCGCTCGCGCCCGGTGATCACGCAGATCTCCCGCTTTGACCGGTTGAAAGATCCGGTGGGCGTGGTGGAAGCCTACAAGCTGGTAAAAAAATACGTGGACTGCCAATTGGTGCTGGCCGGAGGCGGCGCAACGGACGATCCTGAGGGCGCTGTGGTGCTGCAGGAAGTAATGGAAGCGGCGGGCGACGATCCTGACATCATCGTACTGAATTTACCGCCGTGGTCGGCCCTGGAAGTTAACGCGCTGCAGCGCGCTTCCACGGTGATTGTGCAGAAGTCATTGAAAGAAGGCTTTGGCCTCACCGTGACGGAAGGGCTTTGGAAAGAAAAGCCCGTGGTTGCAGGAGCTGTGGGCGGTATTACCTCACAGATTGTCCACAAACTTACGGGAGTGCTGGTGCATTCCGTGGAAGGTTGCGCATACCAGATCCGCTACCTGCTCACGCATCCGGAATTTGCCGCCCAGCTGGGAAAAAACGGCAAGGCCCACGCCAAGGAAAATTTCTTGATCACCGTGAGCCTCAAGCGCTGGCTGGTGTTGTTTCAGATTTTGCTCGGCATGGCCAGGCCCAATGCCGTGCTCTAAAAACGGATGTAAAGCAGCTCTAGCTTACCTTTTCCGGCCACCATACCAGCACTTCCAGGTTTCGGGAAAAATGCAGCAGCGGCTTGGTATCAGGCAACACAATGCCAGAGGCTTGCGCCATGGTATTCCTGTCAAACTCCGCTTCGGCATCCTGCAACTGCCATGGCAGGTGATGGATGTACGCGCGAAGAACGTGGCCTTTATCGACGGTGTAAAGGCAATAGCGTTCCGTGAAAAAAGCTTCGAGAGAATCTTTGTCACGGATGCGTGGCGGCGAAGTTGGCCGATAGCGAGCCAGAAAGTCCGCCGGCCGCGGTTCTTGCAGGCGGCTGCTGGTGTATTCAAACGATTCGCCCGACGAACGGACCAGCATGGCGGCATGAAAGTAGGGAAGCTTGTACGTGGCGCGCGCGCCCACTACCGCAGGAAGGCTGGCTGCATCGAGGCTGAAGAAATAAACGCCCGGCACGCCTTTATAACGGACATAGGTCCGCACGTTCAGTTCACAGAATTTTGAGAGGAAGGGTAGAGGCGGAGCCAGCCGCGCGCGGATGCTGCTCATCCAGAACGGCGCAACCGCAACCCACGCGCTGCCATCGCGCAGATCTAGTTCCAGTTCTTGTGGAACCAACGGCCGAATCTTTTCCGGTGCGAGCGGCCAATGGGCAAAAAGCAGGTCATGCCACTTCTGCTTCATGAACCATGGCCCGCTGGGCATGGCGATAGGACGGTGCGCGGTCTCAAGAAGAAGGGGATGCATTTGGTTCAACAATTGTAAATAATTCTCTGAGACCTTCGGGATCGATCTTGACGAGGAGATCAGAAACATGTGGCGCAGACACTCTTGTCTGCGGCCGGATCCCTCATGATGAACCAGAGCACAGGCAGGAGTGCCTGTGCCACAAAAGTCAGATGGAGTTCAGCGCTAAAGCAGGTATAGCTGCCATTTTGCTTTTGCCGATTATTTCTCCGTGCCTCAGTGTCTCAGTGGTAGGTTTTTTCGTCCGTCAAATAAAATCAACAGGTGGCCACCATCTTTACCATTGGGCATTCCACGCGCGACCTGGCTGATTTCTCTTCCGTCCTGCAGGCGCACGATATCCGAGTGCTGGAAGATATTCGCGCCTTTCCTATGTCGCGACGCCATCCGCATTTCAATCGTGAGCACCTGGAGCTGTGGCTGCCGGAAATCGGCTGCGAATACGTCTGGGAGAAAGACCTGGGCGGACGGCGCGGCAAGCAGATGCCGCCGGACGAATCGCCCAACATTGCACTGCGCAATCCATCGTTCCGCAATTACGCCGATTACATGCTGTCAGACAAATTTGCGCAGGCCATTCAGCGTCTGGTTGAGCGCGCCGGGAAAGCGAATACCGCCATTATGTGCGCGGAGCAGCTTTATTTCCGCTGCCATCGCATGCTGGTCTCAGACTATCTCGTTGCTCACGGTCACACGGTATTGCACATCATGGATCTAAAGCCTCCCAAAGAGCACACTCTGACCAAAGAGGCGCGCGTCATCGATGGACAGCTCGTGTATCGCGGCGACTACCTGCTCTGATCAGGAGATCTGGAGATCGAGACATAGGGTCATCCAAAAAACAAAAATCCAACACCTTTGAAACACGGAGGAAAGGAGGAAGCAGAGGATAAAACCGCCCTGGCTTGGTTTTCTCCGCGTCTCCGTGCCTCCGTGGTGAGATTTGTTTTTTCGATGGCCCGATTTCCTTTGCGTCCTTCGCGTCCTTTGCGGTAAAAGGGTTTTGCTAAATGCTGAACAAAACCGCAGTCCGGCTGATCAACCAGCTGGAACAGGCACGAACGCAGATCGGCATGATCAAAGAGCGGGAGCTTGTCCGCCTGCTCAGCGCCGCTGGCCGCATCACGTTTGGCAAAGACGCGCAATCTCTGATTGGATTTCATGACCTGCTTTTGTTCTTCCGCGCTTTTCCGCCCGGGCCGAGCGTTCTGCGACTGGCGGAGAAACTGCTGAAAACTTTTGAACCCAAGGTCAAAGCCGTGCTGGCTGCTGGCGCTGACGTGGACGACTTTGCGCCGGAAGAAGTCGTGGGAATTGCGGGAACCGTGGTCGAGGCGACGTTTAGTTATCCCATGGTTTGCTGGCTGGTTGAGCGCCATGCTAAATCCATCTCCATCCAGTGGGAAGACTATGAGCGAGAGACGCAGCGTGCGGTGATCTGGCCGCGTTTCTTTCCCTTGATGGAAGAAGATTCGCTCACAGAAGCCAACGTGCCTTATCTTGACTGGCTCAAGGCCGCGCGCGGTCGGCCCGATGAGTTGCCGTGGCTGGTAAGGCAATTCCAGCGGCTGCCCGGCTTTACCAAAGAAACGGCGGAAAAAGAAAAGGCCGCGCTCTATGACTCGCTGGAAATCATGGTGCGCTGGGACATGAGCGGCTCGCGTGCTTCACGCACGCTGTCACGCAAGCCGGTCAGGAATTTCTACTTTCATCGTGAGCCGCTGATCCAGCGACGCGAGGTTTCGTTTGCAGAAGAGCTTGCCAAGCCACGGTTGCCCATCAAGGTACTGCCGTCGCGGGAAGCGGAGAAGACTCTTGATCTCGTTAAAGAAGCAACGAGCGTTCGCTATCGCGAGCTGTACGGAACCGCCAACGCTGATCCGGCATGGGTGGTGCAAGCCAATCCCGGGCGCGGCGTGGAAATTTATTTCTGGGGATTGTCTCCAGGGAAGCGCCTGCCCCTGCGCGCCTATCTTGCCGGATTCACTGTAAAAAATGGCGTGCCCATCAATTACGTGGAATGTATTTCACTCTTTGACTGGACGGAAATTGGCTTCAATACTTTTCCCGCGTATCGCGATGGCGAGACAGCATGGATCTATGCGCAGCACTTGCGGCTCCTGCGGCAGCTCCACGGAACGAACGCCATCTCGGTTTATCCGTATCAGATTGGCGACGGCAATGAAGAAGCGATTGCCTCAGGCGCGTTCTGGTTTTACCGTAAGATGGGTTTCCGGTCGATGGATTCGGCGCTGGAGAAGCTGGCCCAGGCCGAAGAGAAGAAGGTACAAGCCAACGCCAAATATCGAACCGCGGCGGCGACACTTCGACGGCTGAGCAAGGCTAATGTCGTGTACGAACTGCCCGAAGCACAACGCGGCGCGTGGGACAGGTTCTCCACGCGCAACATCGGACTTGCAGTGCAGAGACGTATGGCGCGGGATTTTGATGGCGATGCTCAAGCGATGCAGAAGGCTGCTGTCGCGAGACTGGCACGTGCTATCAATGTGGACACACAGAAGCTAAAGGCTCAAGCGCGGATCGCGTTTGCTGATTTTGCCACAGTGCTCAGACTTGTTCCTGACCTCGACCGCTGGTCATCGGACGATAAAGATGGTTTGCGGCAGATTATTTCCGCCAAGGCTGGCCGGACAGAGCAGCGTTATCAACAACTGCTGATAAGTCATGAGCGTCTGCGCGGAGCCATCTTGAGAATCGGATCAGAAGCTCGTTAGCCGGCCGGAGCACACACTGTGGCAAAGAAAATGATGTCGTGGCTGCCAGCCAATGGCACGCGGCAAGCGGCGCTTCCGTCCTTATATCCACGATGGCAAATCCGATAGGTTTGACACCGACATTACCTTCAAAGTTCCATAGGATCCGGGCTCGTTTCCAGCACTAAAATCCTGCAAGAACTCTGGATCCTCGCGTTCTCCTGCAAGAATGCAGGAGTAAATATGAAAGCCCGTTTAACGACGGCCGCCATCGCGGCCATGTGTTTGCTCTATGTCCTCATCATTGTGAATCCGCAGAACGCTTCTGCGGGCCAGCCTCAGGGAAACAGCCAGCTACAAATCATCGGCAAAGACGGCAAAGTCACAGGCTTTGTTCCGCTCAAACACACCGGCATCAAGACGGAAATCAGCGGCTTTGTCGCGCGGATTGAGGTCACTCAGGAGTTTGAAAACGTTTTACCGGACGCGGTGGAAGCGGTTTATGTTTTTCCGCTGCCGCAAGAAAGCGCCGTAGACGGCATGACCATGACAGTGGGCGAACGCGAAATTCGCGCCGTGATCAAGGAACGCGACGAGGCGCGCAAAATCTATGAGCAGGCTCGCAACACTGGCCATACTGCCGCTCTGCTCGACCAGGAGCGTCCTAATATTTTCACGCAGTCGGTCACAAACATCCCGCCCAATGGCACCGTGCAGATCAAGCTATCCGTGCTTGAATTGCTCAAGTATGAAGCGGGCACGTATGAGTTTGCGTTTCCGCTGGTCGTGGGGCCGCGCTATATTCCCGGCAATCCCACGTCCGCGGGCGACCACGGCACCATGCCGAACAGTGATCAGGTTCCCGATGCTTCGCGTATCAGCCCGCCAGTGGCTGGCATCCACACAGATGATGCGACAGCGGGGCAGGATGTATCGATGGAGGTCAATTTAGCGGCGGGCGTTCCGGTAGGCGATATCGAGTCAACATCACACAAAATATTTGCTGACCGGACCGGCGCTGATTCCTACCATGTGACGCTCGCGGACCAGGCTGTGCCGCCAAACAAAGATTTCATCCTCAAGTACAAAGTTGCAGGCGCGGGCATTAGTGATGCCATCCTGACGCATGCCGACAAGAACGGAGGATATTTCACGCTGATTTTGCAGCCGCCTGACCGGCCGCAGGAAAAAGCCCTGGTGCCGCGGCAACTGATCTTTGTGGTGGATACCTCCGGCTCCATGTGGGGATTTCCGCTGGAGATGGCAAAGAAGACTGTACAGCGCGCGCTCGACAATCTGCGCAAAGATGAAACCTTTAACCTGATTACTTTTTCCGGTGATACCAGGATCCTTTTTCCTGAGCCGGTACCGGCAACGCCGGAGAATGTAGCCAAAGCAAAGGAAGTCATGGCCGGGGCCTACGGCAGCGGCGGGACCGAGATGATGAAGGCCATCCGCACGGCACTGGGCGACGATGCTGGCGCAGACAAGCCGATGGAAGCGGATCCCATTCGCGTGGTCTGCTTCATGACTGACGGTTACGTCGGCAATGATGCTGACATCATTGCGGAAATCAAGAAGCATTCTGACGCGCGTGTGTTCTCTTTCGGCATCGGTACGTCGGTGAATCGCTTCCTGCTGACCAAGATGGCGGAAGAAGGCCATGGCGACGTGGAGTTTGTTACCGCGCCGGGCGAAGCGCAAGCCGCCGCGGACCGCTTCTATGAGCGCGTGCATTCGCCCGTGCTGACAAACATTGCCATCGACTGGCATGGACTGCCGGTGACCGATGTCTACCCCAAGGACGTGCGCGATCTTTTTTCCGCCAAGCCGATCATCATCACCGGCAGGTATAGCGGAAGTCCGGCGGGCAAGATCACCATTAAGGGATATCAGGGAACCGGCGATTACAGCCGCACCATTCCTGTCGATTTCTCTTCTGCCGACGCGAGCAATGCGGCGCTGGAAAAAATCTGGGCGCGGCATAAAGTGGAAGACCTGATGTCACAGGACTGGAATGGCATACAGTCCGGCAATTCCAAGTACAAGGCAGACATTGTCAAGGTCGGGCTGGAACACAGCTTGGCAACGCAGTTTACGTCGTTCGTCGCCGTGGAAGAACGGACGGTGGTGTCAGACGGCAAGCCGGTGAAGGTTGAGGTCCCGGTTGAATTACCGGAAGGCGTGTCACGACTGGCGGTGCCGGGCGGAAGTTTGCAGGCAGAATACGCTGCCAAGGCAGCTCCAGGCTTTGGGGGCGGAGTTAGCGGAGGCGCATACACCTATCGCACCAGGCAGCCCGCTTATGCTCCGCCACCACCTCCATCGCCAGGTTCGTCGGGTCTTAGCGTCAATGAAACGGTTGAAGTCACAGCCAATGCGCCGCTCGTTGAAATGTCACAGTCAGACGTGGCAACAATAAAAAAGCCCGCGAGAGACGCCGCGCACAGACAAGCGGAAGCAAAAATGAGTCCTGAAGTGCTGACGATCTATCATTGCTCGGTTGCAAGAGGCCTCAGCGCCGCAGCCAGCAAGTGCAAAGCGGTTTCTTCTCCGCTCAAGGTGACGGTAGAGGTCACAGAGATCAAAGGAGATTTGGAAAAGAAGCTGGCGAGCGCAGGATTAAAAATCGTCAGCGGATCTGGTTCCCAAAAGCTAACCGGCATGATTGAGCCAGCAAAGCTAGGGCAACTGGCACAGATTGCGGAGGTGAAATCGATATCACTCAGCCAATAAAGCGATAATTCGCAAAAAGCAAGGGGATACCATGCGGCATCCCCCTTGTGTTTTTTGAAGAAATGCGAGTTACTCACGGACTTCTATGGCTTGCTTAAGCTTAAAGGTCAAGGGCTGTTCCGCGGGAAGGACTATCTCCTTGTTGCCGGTGAAAGCCGCACCGGCTGTTCCAGCACCGCCGCCAGCCAATGCGCCGATGGCCGCGCCTTTACCACCACCGGCCAATGCGCCGATCAGCGCACCTGCGCCAGCGCCACCGCCGATGAATCCAGCCGACCGCTTGCCCTTGCCTTTGACTGAACGGGCCACCATGCCGGTATCGACGGAAGTTTCTCTGCCGTTGATGGTTACGGAGCTAAGCCGAACTTCCAGCAGCGCTCCACCCTTGAAGTGGCCCATGCTTTTAGCATCGACCACGGTACCGCGCGCGGTCGCGCCTTTTTCAATCACGGTTTTTCCGTCCACTGCCACCGGCTCGGCGACGGTTGCGGAGAAGCTTTGTCCGGCGCTGCTGTCCTTGGAACTGAGCGTTTCGCCCAGGCGCACGGTGATCACCGTACCGACGGGGATGGTGACGATCTGCGGAACCGGTTTGCTTGCGGCGGACTTGCCTGCCGCCGATTTGCTTCCCGCGGCAGCTCCATTCGCAGTCGCGTTATCGCCGGCAGCGTTGGGATTCTCGGTTGAGGATGCCGGAGTGGACGGCTTGCTGGCACAGCCGATGACAAAACACAGCGCGAGTAGCGCCACAACATACAATATGCGCGTAGCTTTCAAAGTACCCCCTTTGATCGACACTTGCGTGTGTCTGGTGAATTATAGCCGCTGAATGAGAGCTATTTTTCTTTCGCAGCGGCAGCTTTTGAGCTCTCTAGTACATTGTCCGAGTGAACGGTCTCAGGCTGCGCCGCATCAGGATGTAAAACTGCTGGAGCAGCGCCGTTCCCGGTCTGTATTTTCTCCAGAAAATTCTTTGAGTTGAGCAGCGGACGAGCCAGGCTGGCGTTATAGGTCGTCCATTCGGCCCCCGGTTCGCGCTGGAAATGTGCGCGCATGCTTTCCATCTTGGAATCCAGATCGTCGAGATAATGCAGCATGAGCGCTTCAGGAAACATAGGCATCTTGGGGCTGCCGAATTCATACTTCCCGTGATGGCTGATGATCAGGTGCTCAATCAGTGTTTTGTATTCCGGCGGGAACCCCGGCACCTGGGCGATCTTCTGCTGCAGCATTTCGAGTTCAATGATCATGTGTCCCAGAAGCTGCCCGCGCGTGGTGTATGTAAATGAACGGGCAAAAGTCAGCTCGTGTATCTTGCCGATGTCATGCAGAAATGCGCCGGTCAGGAGCAGGTCACGGTTGATCGTTTCAGGGTAATTACGGCAGGCCAGATCGCAGAGCTTAAAGAGCGAGACAACGTGATCGAGCAGTCCGCCGATGAAAGCGTGGTGAAGCGTTTTGGCTGCCGGAGCATTCTTATATGCGTGTTCGATCTCAGGATCGGCGATGAACGCGCGCACCAGCGCCTGCAAATGCGGATCGCGGAAACCATCCACAAAATCCTTCACGGTCTGCCACAGTTCGCCGATGTCCTTGGTGGTGCGGGGCAGGTAGTCAGCAAAATCAACTTCTGATTCCTGCATGGAACGCACTTTGTGCACGGTGAGCTGGAAGCGTCCGTTGAATTTATTAAGCAGACCGCGAACTTTTACGAAATCGTCCTGCTCAAAGCAATTGATATGGTCAGCAACGTTGTCCCACATCTTGGCGTCAAGATGGCCGCTGCGGTCCGCCAGGGTCAACGCCAGATAAAGCTCACCGCTCTTCTTGGGCTTGGCTTGTTTTGAGACCACAAGAAACGAGGTGGTGACCACCTGGTTTTCAAAACGAACGCAATCAGAAATGTAAAACTCTTTCATGGGTACTGGTGAGTTTACTTCAATTTCGTCGCGGAAGGTGAGTGAAACTCAGTAGGCGCGGGGCTCAACTTTCCAGCGGTCAAAGATTTTGGCGGAGACGAAAATTTCAAACAGGCCGGGATCCAGTTCACCGTCATGAACGGAAAGATCCAAAATTTCCAGAGCGCGCTCCACCGACACGGCTTTCTTATAAGGACGGTCAGCAGCCGCAAGCGCGTCAAAAATATCAGAGATTGTCATCATGCGGGTCTGCACGGGAATTTCAGGGGCAGATAGTTTGTATGGATAGCCGGTGCCGTTCAGTTTCTCATGGTGGCCGCGGGCGATCTCCGGGACGTTGCGCAGTTCGCTGGTCCAGGGAATCTGTTGCAAAAAGCTGACGGTGTGGACCACATGCGATTCAATCTGAAGGCGCTCTTCTTCGTCCAGCGAGCCTTTGCGGATGGAAAGCATCTGCACTTCATCCATGGTCAATATGGGCCGCTTGTTGCCGTCCGTGTCCTGATAATGAAGGTTGGCGATGTCCAGCAGCCGCTCGAAATTGCCTTCAGGCAGCACAGTCGGCTCATTGGCCCAGATAATCGCTTCTTCGTATTCATTCAGTTCACGTAGCCGCTCAGCTAGGCGGGCCTCAAAATCTTTTTGTGCCGCCAGGAACTTTTCATTGCCGTGCTTTGCCAGGAAATCCATGCGCGCTTTGAGATTCTCATTTTCCAGCGAACGACGCACGAGTCCAAAGCGCTGTTGGATCACCTCAAGCTGGGCAGGATAGAGTTTTTTGGCTTTTACGAGTACTTCTTCACGAACGCCTACCTTGCCGAAGTCGTGCAGCAGGCTCGCATAGCGCAGTTCACGCATCTGGTCGCGGGTGAAGCGGATGCTGGAATAAGGGCCGCTATCCGCGCGGTCCACTGCTTCCGCCAGAGCGACCGTCAAGTTTGCTACCCGGAAAGAATGGCCGGAAGTTGCGGGGTCTCGCGTTTCAATGGCGGTCACAGCCGCGCGGACGAAGCCCTCAAACAAGCGCTGGATGGAGTCATACAACTGGCTGTTTTCCAGTGCCACGGCGGCTTGCCCGGCCAGCGATTGCACAATTTCCTGCTGGTGCGGCGTGTAAGGAAGCACTTGGTGTTCCACAGCATCGCGCGAATCGAGCCGCGCAGAGAAATCACGCTTGGGATTGATCAACTGGAGCACCGCAATGATCTTATCTTTCTGGTTGCGGATGGGCACAGCCAGAATTGACTTGGTGCGATAACCGGAATCTTCATCGAACTTGCGGTTGATGGAGTATGGAACGTCCTGCGGCAGATGATAAGCGTCTTCAATATTGACGATTTCACCCGTCAGCGCGACATAGCCTGCGATGGATTTTTCATCGATGTTGATCGCGACTTCACGGAATGGCACAGCAACGGTATCGTTCTGCGCCAGCTTGAAGCGCAGCCGCTCATGAGGCGCCTGCGGCGGCACGGGCATTCCTGGCTGCCCCGGGGGATACAGCAGCGATTGGCTCTTGCCGCCTTCTCCGGTGCTTTCCACCAGATAGACTGAGCCGGCATCGCTACTGGTGAATTCGCGCGACTTGGTAAGAATTAGCTCCAGAAGTTTTGCCGGATCGTGCTCCGCGGAAAGCGCCATGCCAATCTGGTTGAGTTCGTGGATTTCCCGGCTGGCCCCCGCGAGCTTCTGATTCACTTCATGGCGCGTGTGAACAAGATGAATATGGTCGAGCGCGTTATCGGCCATGCGTTCCAGCAGCTGTTCAGGAATGCCGTGAGGAAGATAGGCGTAAACCACGCCGTCATTGCGCGGGTCGCGGAAGCGTGAATTGGTGAGCGCCAGGACGCGTGTATTGGGAATGCGCAGTTCGTTGTAGTGCTGCTCCACCAGATCTTCATTGGAAATCAAGACGATTCTTTCGGCTTCAGCGTGCTCTGGTGAAAGCTTGTGGAACGGCAGCCGGCGAAAGCGCTGCACGCCAACAAAATATTTTGCGGCAAGCGCGTCAGACTCAAAATAGGTAATGATCGGCAAAGCCCTGTTGCCGGGCGTTTCGCGTCGCTTTGGAAAAACGGCGGAGCTCATTTGAGTGGCAAGGCCGCGGGAAAAAGGCCCGAAATCAGTGAATTGTGGAGAGATATTACCAAATAGTTACGATTTGGAACAGACGGGGTGGCGCGGTACGCAAGTAATCGTCCTTTTGGGTGTTGATTGCGCTTAATTTTGAGAGGAACACCCTAGCGGTACCAGGATTGCTGCATCCAAAATCACAATCTCTATCCTCATCAATATGCATCCTGAGCCGAGCACGATGCTCTGCTCCCTGTATCATGCTCCGGATGCGAGGCGAAGGATCTGCTCCGCTGCTCTTCAGGACAGCTAATCATCCAAGCAGTCCTGGATAGCCCTATAGCGCAGCGGGGCCGATCCTTCGGCTTCGCGAAAGCGGTGTCTGAAACACTTTGCAGTTCGGCGTGGCTTGCCTTGATTTCATAACAACGACGGCTCCTAACGAGTGCCGAGTAAACTTGAGTTGACGAAAACCAAGACTCGGAACGAAAGGAGCCGCCAATGAAGATTATAGGCTGTGATTTTCATCCGAGTTTCCAGCAAATTGCCA